>NZ_JBSFBZ010000011.1:0-126855 GCF_053593195.1 Saccharopolyspora sp. NPDC002376 | reverse complement strand
TCCTGGCCTGGTCACACTGGCGCCGACAACGCCAACTCCAAGCCCGAACCAGCCACTACCGAAAACGCGGCTACCCCTGAACTGCCGTTGCAGTACTAAAACTGTCGGCCCCCGCGTCCTGGAATCCTGTCAGTTTTAGGCAAAACTGACGCTTCGCGCGACGCGCCGATATGGATCCGGGGCGTAGCGGGGAATCTGAAGATCGCGCTGCACGACGCCCTGAGGTGTCGTGCAGCGCGCGGGGTTCAGCGCTGCGGACCGTCTTCCAGGTCGCCTTCGGTCTGCAGGTAGACCTCTTGCAGGGCCTGCAAGGTGTCGGGGTTCGGCTCCTGCCACATCTCGCGGTTGGCCGCTTCCAGCAGCCGCTCGGTGATGCCGTGCAGCGCCCACGGGTTGGACTCGCTGAGGAACTGCTGGTTCTGCTCGTCCAGCACGTAGGTCTCGGCGAGTTTCTCGTACATCCAGTCCGCCACGACACCGGTGGTCGCGTCGTAGCCGAACAGGTAGTCCACAGTGGCCGCGAGCTCGAACGCGCCCTTGTAGCCGTGCCGGCGCATCGCCGCGAGCCAACGGGGATTCACCACGCGAGCGCGGAAAACCCGCGAGGTCTCCTCGGTCAGCGACCGGGTGCGGATCGAGTCCGGGCGGGTGCTGTCGCCGATGTAGGCCGCCGGTGCCTTGCCGGTCAGCGCGCGGACCGTGGCGATCATGCCGCCGTGGTACTGGAAGTAGTCGTCGGAGTCGGCGATGTCGTGCTCGCGGGTGTCGGTGTTCTTCGCCGCCACCGAGATCCGCTTGTACGCGCTCTCCATGTCGACGCGCGCCGGTTCACCGTCCAGCTCGCGCCCGTAGGCGAAACCGCCCCACACCGCGTACACCTCGGCCAGGTCGGCGTCGTCGCGCCAGTTCCGGCTGTCGATGAGCGGCAGGATCCCGGCGCCGTACGCACCCGGCTTGGAGCCGAAGATCCGCATGGTGGCGCGACGTTCGTCGCCGTGCTCGGCGAGATCGGCCTGCGCGTGCGCGCGCACGAAGTTCTGCTCGGCCGGCTCGTCGAGGGCCGCGACCAGGCGCACCGCGTCGTCGAGCAGGGCGACCACATGCGGGAAGGCGTCCCGGAAGAATCCGCTGATCCGGACCGTGACGTCGATGCGCGGGCGCCCCAGTTCGTCGAGCGGGATCACCTCCAGCCCGTTGACGCGGCGCGACGCCTCGTCCCAGGTCGGCCGGACGCCGAGCAGCGCCAGCACCTCGGCGATGTCGTCACCGGAGGTGCGCATCGCGCTGGTGCCCCACACCGACAGGCCGACCGAGCGCGGCCATTCACCGGTGTCGGCGCGGTAGCGGTCGAGCAGGGATTCCGCGATGGCCCAACCGGTTTCCCACGCGAGCCGGCTCGGCACGGCCTTGGGGTCGACCGAGTAGAAGTTGCGGCCGGTGGGCAGCACGTTGACCAGCCCGCGCAGCGGCGATCCGCTGGGACCGGCGGGAACGTAGCCGCCTTCGAGGGCGTGCAGTGTCGCGGTCATCTCGTCGGTCGTCGCCGCGAGCCGCGGCACCACCTCGTTCGCGGCGAACTCCAGCACCTGCACGACCGCGTCGTTGGTCTCGCCGAGGACCTCCCGGCAAACCTCCGCCGCAGCAACGGTTTTCCAACCGCGGTCCTCCATGCCCTGGACCAGGGCGTGCGCGCGGGTTTCGACGTCGTCGACCTGTTCGCGGGCCGCGCTGCCGTCCTCGGTGAGTCCGAGCGCTTCGCGAAGTCCGGGCAGCGCGGCGCTCTGCCCGCTCCACATCTGGCGGGCCCGCAGCATCGCGAGCACGAGGTTGACCCGGGCCTCGCCGGTCGGGGCGTCGCCGAGCACGTGCAGGCCGTCGCGGATCTGGGCGTCCTTGACCTCGCACAGCCAGCCGTCGACGTGCAGCAGCATGTCGTCGAACTCCGCGTCGTGCGGCCTTTCGTCCAGGCCGAGGTCGTGGTCGAGCTTGGCGGCCTGCATCAGCGTCCAGATCTGGCTGCGGATGGCGGGCAGCTTCGCCGGGTCCATCGCGGAGATGTTGGCGTGCTCGTCGAGCAGCTGCTCCAGCCGCGCGATGTCGCCGTAGCTCTCCGCGCGGGCCATCGGCGGCACCAGGTGGTCGACGAGGGTGGCGTGCACGCGGCGCTTGGCTTGCGTGCCCTCGCCGGGGTCGTTGACCAGGAACGGGTAGATCAGCGGCAGGTCGGCCAGCGCAGCGTCGGGGGAGCAGGAGGCGGACATGCCGGCGGTCTTGCCAGGCAGCCACTCGAGGTTGCCGTGCTTGCCCAGGTGCACCATCGCGTGCGCGCCGAACTCGTCGATCAGCCAGCGGTAGGCGGCCAGGTAGTGGTGGCTCGGCGGCAGGTCCGGGTCGTGGTAGATCGCGATCGGGTTCTCCCCGAAACCACGCGGCGGCTGCACCATCAGCACGACGTTGCCCGCGCGGACGGCGGCGAGCACGATCTCGCCGTCCGGGTCCTGGGAGCGGTCGACGAACAGCTCGCCGGGCGGCACTCCCCAGTGCTGCTCGATCTCGCCGCGCAGGTCCTCGGGCAACGTCGCGAACCACTCCGCGTACCGGCGCGCGGGAATGCGGACCGGGTTGCCGCTCAACTGCTCTTCGGACAGCCAGTCGCGGTCCTGGCCACCAGCGGCGATGAGCGCGTGGATCAGCGAATCGCCGTCCTGGTCGGCGACACCGGGCAGTGCGTCCGGACCGTCCGCCGGGCCGATGTCGTAGCCCTGGTCGCGCAGCTCCCGCAGCAGGCGGACCGCGCTGACCGGGGTGTCCAGGCCGACCGCGTTGCCGATCCGGGAGTGCTTGGTCGGGTAGGCCGACAGCATCAGCGCCAGGCGCTTGTCCTGCGGCGGGATGTGCCGCAGCGCGGCGTGGCGGACCGCGATGCCGGCGACGCGGGCCGCCCGTTCAGGATCGGCGACGTAGACCGGCAGGCCTTCGGCGTCGTTCTCCTTGAACGAGAACGGAACCGTGATCAAGCGGCCGTCGAACTCGGGCACTGCCACCTGCGTGGCCATGTCCAGCGGCGACAGGCCTTCGTCGTTCTCCTCCCACGCGGCGCGGCTGCTGGTCAGGCACAGGCCTTGCAAGATCGGGATGTCGAGTTCGGCGAGCGCGCCGACGTCCCACGCCTCGTCGTCACCACCGGCCGAAGCGGTGGCGGGCTTGGTGCCTCCGGCGGCGAGCACGGTGACGACCAGCGCGTCCGCTTTGCCCAGCTGTTCCAGCAGTTCCGGGTCGGGTGCGCGCAGCGAGGCGCAGAACAGCGGTAGGGCTTGGCCGCCGGCGTCCTCGATCGCCTCGCACAGCGCGTGCGCGAACGCGGTGTTGCCCGCCATGTGGTGCGCTCGGTAGTAGAGCACCGCGACGGTCGGGCCTTCGGTGCGCTGCGGGGTCCGTTCGAGCACGCCCCAGGACGGCGTTTCCGCCGGCGGTTCGAAGCCGTGGCCGGTGAGCAGAACCGTGTCGGAGAGGAATCGGTGCAGCTGAGCGAGGTTGTCCGGGCCGCCATGGGCGAGGTAGCGGTGCGCTTCGGCGCACACCCCGGCCGGCACCGTCGAGCACTCCATCAGCTCGGCGTCCGGGGCCTGCTCACCGCCGAGCACGACCACCGGGCGCGGTCCCGCCAGCAGCGCGTCCAGGCCCTCTTCCCAGGCCCGGCGGCCGCCGAGCAGCCGCACCACGACCAGCTCGACGTCCTCCAGCAGCGGCGGCAGGTCATCCACGCCCAGCCGGGCGGGGTTGCCGAGCCGGAAGTCGGCGTCGGCGGCACGGGCGCTGAGCAGGTCTGTGTCCGAAGTGGACAGAAGTAGGATCATGCGGATCGCTCCTCGGCTCGGCGAACGGCGTCGCTGGGCCAGGGCGCGCTTGCGCAGCGCATGACGGCACCTCTCTCGGGGTTCCTCGCCCCGGTCGGCAGGTCCAACGGCGACCGGAGTCTCCTGGCTCCCGGATCAGCGCTCGCTCCGCCTTCCCGTCCTGTTAGGACAGTGGCATCGTGGAGTCCGCTCCCCGGTGACAGTGGCGGGACCGCGCCGGATTCGCACCGACTTCCTCCGCACATCGCCGCATGATGCTGCGAACTACTTTCCGCAACGGGGTGATCCTACGTCAAGGTTCGCGAGCATGATGCGCGTCGCACCGCGTTTGGTTTGCGTCCGCAACTACCCGGGTCCGTAGTATCTGCCGCGTGTTGCGAAGAGCCAGACCTGAACGGGATGCGTGTCCTGGCGCGTTGCGGGTGCACGAGGCCGCCGACGGCGGACTGGCCCGGATCCGCGTTCCCGGCGGCGCGCTGACCCCGTCCCAGGTTCGTGCGTTGGCTGCCGTCGCGGCGTTGGGGGACGGTGGACTGGAGCTGACTTCGCGGGCGAACCTGCAGGTCCGCGGCCTGCCGCCCGGGGCGTCGCAGGAGCTCGCCGCGCGGCTGCGCGAAGCGGGGTTGTTGCCGTCGGACACGCACGAGCGAGTTCGCAACATCATCGGCTCGCCCTCCGCTGATGGGCGCGAGCTGGTGGACGTGCGAGCGGTGGCGGCCGAACTCGACGCGGCGCTCTGCGCGACTCCGGAGTTGGCCGAACTGCCTGGACGTTTCCTGTTCGCGGTCGATGACGGCAGCGGCGACGTCAGCTCGCTCGGCGCCGATGTCGCGCTGCGAGCGATGTTCGCGGACACCGTCGCGTTGCTGCTCGCCGGAATGGATTCTGGTGTACGAACGACCCCGCAGCGAGCCGTTGGAGTCGCCATCGCAGCCGCCGAAGCTTTCTTGGTGGAGAAGGCAGCGCAGGGCTGTTCGGCATGGCGATTGGCCGAACTCGACGGCGGGGCGCGACGGATCGCTGAACGACTGGGCGCCGAGGCTGTTTCCGCCGATCCGATGCCCCCGGTGCCGACCACGCATGCGCAGGTCGGGCGCGTGATTCGGCGTGACGGAACGGTTTCCGTCGTGGCGGGCGCACCACTGGGCCGTCTGACGCGAGAACAGGTGGATATCATCACCGCCGCATCCGACGCCGCGGGCGAACTGCGCCTGACACCTTGGCGGACCGCGGTCCTGCCTGGCATGCGACCGGACGAAGCCGGTCGGTGGGCGTCGGAACTCGGTGCGCGCGGCCTGCTCACCGACCCCGCTTCGGCCGGGGTCGGGGTGACCACGTGCGCTGGTCGGCCCGGGTGCGCGAAGGCGCTGGCCGATGTCCGGGAAGACGCCCGACGCTCGTCGTCGCTCGGTGACCTGCCGGTGCACTGGTCGGGATGCGAGCGACGCTGCGGCCGACCGCCGGGGCGCGTCGTGGAAGTGCTGGCCACCGAGGTCGGCTACGAGATCGGTCTCGACGGGGCGACGCGGACTTCCGAAGCCGATGTCGACCAGGTATCCGCCGCGCTCGGCGCGGCACGGAGGAAAGTGTGAACGAGAACAGCTCCCGCTACCGCGGGGTGCCCGAATACGTCCGGGAAGGTGCGGAGATCTACCGCCGCTCCTTCGCCACGATCCGCTCGGAAGCCCGGCTGGACGGCTTGCCGCCGGACGTGGCCGGCGTCGCGGTGCGGATGATCCACGCCTGCGGCATGGTCGACCTGGTCGAGGACATCGCGTTCTCGCCGGAGGTGGTGGCCAACGCGCGTGCGGCGCTGCGCGAGGGTGCGCCGATCCTGTGCGACGCCGCGATGGTCGCCGCGGGCGTGACCAGGCGGCGCCTGCCGGCGGACAACCCGGTGATCTGCACGCTGTCCAACGAGCGGGTTCCGGAACTGGCCCGCGAGCTGAACACGACCCGCAGTGCGGCGGCTTTGGAGCTCTGGCGCGATCAACTGGCCGGGTCCGTGGTCGCCATCGGCAATGCGCCGACGGCGTTGTTCCGGCTGCTGGAAATGATCGAGGACGGTGCCGACAAGCCCGCCGCGGTGCTGGGCCTACCGGTCGGGTTCATCGGTGCGGCGGAATCCAAGGACGCGCTGGCAGCGCACCCGAGCGGTTTGGAGCACCTGGTGGTGCGCGGCCGTCGGGGCGGCAGCGCCATGGCGGTAGCCGCCATCAACGCGATCGCGAGCGAGGAAGAGTGAGCAGCAACGGCAAGGGCACGCTCTACGGCGTGGGCCTCGGTCCTGGCGACCCGGAACTGGTGACGGTCAAGGCCGCCCGGCTGATCGAGCAGGCCGAGGTGATCGCCTACCACAGCGCTCGCCACGGCCGGAGCATCGCGCGGTCGGTCGCCGAACCGTACCTGCGGGCGGGGCAGATCGAAGAAGCGCTGGTCTACCCGGTGACCACGGAGACCACCGACCACCCGGGCGGCTACCAGGGTGCCATCGACGAGTTCTACGCGGACTGCGCGGCCCGGCTCGCCGCGCACCTCGACGCCGGGCGGGACGTGGTCCTGCTCGCCGAGGGCGATCCGCTCTTCTACGGCTCCTACATGCACATGCACAAGCGGCTGTCGGGCCGCTTCCGGGCCGAGGTGATCCCGGGCATCACGTCCATCAGCGGCGCCTCGGCGACCCTGGGCCGGCCGCTGGCCGAACGCGACGAGACCTTCACGGTCCTGCCGGGCACCCTCCCGCCGGACGTCCTCGCCGAGCGGCTCGCCCAGACCGACGCCGCGGCGGTCCTCAAGCTGGGCCGCACCTTCGAAGGAGTCCGGGAGGCGTTCGAGAAGGCGGGCCGCCTGGACGAAGCCTGGTACGTCGAGCGCGCAACCACGGACCGCGAGCGCTACCAGCCCCTGGCCGAAGTCGATCCCGAGACAGTCCCGTACTTCTCCCTGGCCCTGTTGCCCAGTCCGGCCAACTCGCAGGGTGGGGTGTCAATTTCGCGAGAAATTGACGTTGCCGAAACCGCAGGTCAGGGTGAGGTCGTTGTGGTGGGGCTCGGGCCTGGTGGGCGCGAGTGGGTGACGCCGGAGGTTCAGGCGGCGCTTGCCGCGGCTGACGATTTGGTCGGGTATGCGCCGTATCTCGCGCGGGTTCCGGACAATCCTCGGCAGCGCAAGCACGCGTCCGACAACCGCGTTGAGTCGGAGCGGGCGGAGTTCGCGCTGGAGCTGGCTCGGCGCGGGTCGAAGGTCGCGGTGGTTTCGTCCGGTGATCCGGGTGTGTTCGCCATGGCCAGCGCGGTGCTGGAGGTCGCGGCGGAGCGCTCGGACGTGCCCGTGCGGGTTCTGCCCGGGATGACGGCGGCGCAGGCCGTGGCCAGTCGAGTCGGGGCGCCATTGGGGCACGACTTCTGCGTGCTGTCGCTGTCCGACCGGCTCAAGCCGTGGGAGGTGATCGTCGAGCGCCTGCGGGCCGCCGCGGCAGCCGACCTGGTGATGGCGATCTACAACCCCGCTTCACGCAGCCGAACCTGGCAGGTCGCGGCCGCGCGGGACGCGATCCTGGAGCACCGCCCGCCGGACGTGCCTGTGGTCATCGGGCGGGACATCGGTGGCGCGGAGGAGAGCATCAAGGTGGTGCGCCTCGCCGACCTCGATCAGTCCGATGTGGACATGCGGTGCCTGCTGCTGATCGGGTCATCGACCACGCGAATCGCCAGCGGTGCCAACGGCAACGACGTCGTGTTCACCCCGAGGCGCTACCCGGCGTGACCGCGCAGCACGTCATCGATCCAGGCCACGGCCTGCTCGACCGTCCCGGCCGACGGCGCGTCGGGCCGGGGCGGACGCTGCACCATCACCACCGGCAGCCCGAGTTCGCGGGCCGCGACGAGCTTCGCGCTAGTCATCGAACCGCCGCTGTTCTTGCTGACCAGCGCATCGATGCGGTGCTCCCGCAGCAGCGCGAGCTCGTCGTCGAGGGTGAACGGCCCGCGCGCGAGCAGGACGGTCGTGCGCGGGGGCAGCGGTGGTTCGGGCGGATCGACGGTGCGCACCAGGAACTGGAGATCGAGCTCGGCGAAGTGGGCCAGTCCCTGCCTACCGGTGGTGAGGAAGATCCGTTCACCCAGCTCCGGCAGCAGTGCGGCGGCTGCGGGCATCGAGGGCGCCGATCGCCAGTCGTCACCGGCCTCCGGCTGCCAGGCGGGACGGCGCAGGACCAGCAGCGGGCACCCCGCGCGCTGGGCGGCGATCACGGCGTTGTCGGTCATCGTCCGGGCGAACGGATGAGTGGCGTCGATGACCGCGCTGACCTGCTCGTTCCGGATCCAGTCGGTCAGCCCGTCCGGCCCGCCGAACCCGCCCACCCGCACCTCGCCGGGGGGGAGCTGCGGCGCGCGGACCCGTCCGGCGAGGGAGGATGTGACGTGCAGATCGGACTGCTCGACGAGCCGTTCGGCGAGCTTCCGGGCCTCGCCGGTGCCACCGAGGATGAGCACGCGGGTCATCCGACCCACCCCGTTGCGAACCACATGAGGAGCATTCTCCCGGTATGAGTGGACGAACGGAGGGATCGGGCCTCCGGTACGGCTGGACGACTGGCGCCTGCGCTACGGCGTCCACGGCTGCCGCCTACACGGCCTTGCTGACCGGGACTTTTCCGGATCCGGTGGAGATCCTGCTGCCGAAGGGACACCGCCCGGCCTTCGCGCTCGCCCGCGAACGGCTGGGGGACGGGTTCGCGACGGCAGGCGTGGTCAAGGACGCCGGTGACGACCCCGACGTGACCCACGGCGCACTCGTGTCGGTGACGGTCCGGCACGCGGAACCGGGGTCGGGCGTGGTCTTCCGCGCTGGTGAGGGCGTCGGCACGATCACCAAGCCGGGTCTGCCGCTGCCGGTAGGAGAGCCGGCGATCAACCCCGTGCCGCGGCAGCTGATGAGTGATGTCGTCGCGCGCGTGGCTGCGGAGCACAGCGGAAGCGGGGACGTCGTCGTCGAGGTGTCCGTTGACGGGGGCGAGGAATTGGCCCGACGAACCTGGAATCCGCGATTGGGCATTCTCGGCGGACTGTCCATTTTGGGCACAACGGGTGTTGTCGTGCCGTACTCGTGCTCGGCGTGGATCGACAGCATCCGCCGCGGGGTCGACGTGGCGCGCGCGGCCGGACTCGAGCACGTCGCCGGGTGCACCGGCAGCACCTCGGAGAAGGTCGTCACGCAACTCTACGACCTGCCCGGCGAGGCAATGCTGGACATGGGCGACTTCGCCGGTGCGGTGCTGAAGTACCTGCGCCGACACCCGGTTCCGCGACTGACGGTCGCCGGCGGCATCGGCAAGATCTCCAAGCTCGCCGACGGCCACCTGGACCTGCACTCCAAGCGCTCCCAGGTGAACTTCGCCCTGCTCGCCGAAATCGTCCGAGACGCGGGCGGCAGCCCCGGCCTGACCAGCAAGATCACCGGAGCCAACACGGCCCTGGAAGCCCTCCAGCTCTGCACGGAGGCGAACCTCCCGCTCGGCGACCTCATCGCCGACCGAGCCCGCAACTCCTGCCTCGAAACCCTCCGCGAAGCCCCGATCGCGGTGGACGTCGTCGTCATCGACCGAGCCGGAACCATCGTCGGCCGAGCCGAGGCCTGACCTGGGGTGGATCACAGTTTCAATTGAAACTGTGATCCGTCGTGCCTGGGATCTACAGTTTCAATTGAAACTGTAGATCAGGAGCCCGCACCCCAGGCCGGTTCGGAGCAGTCAGTCCCGGCAGCGGTTCGCCGAGTAGAGGTGGCTGTCCGGGAATTCCGATGCGGTGAGGACTTCGCCCACCACGACGACTGCGGTCCGCGTGATACCCGCAGCCCGAACGCGCTCGGCGATGTCGGAAAGCGTTGCCCGGAGGACGATTTCGTCAGGCCGGCTCGCATTCGCCACCACGGCAACCGGACAATCCGCACCATAGTTGGGCACGAGCTCCTCGACCAGCTCCTCGATGCGGTTGACCGCGAGGTGCAGCACCATCGTCGCCCGGCTCTGGCCGAGCGTGGCCAGGTTCTCGTGCTCCGGCATCGGCGTCGCACGGGCGGAAGTCCGGGTCAGCACCACGGTCTGCCCGACGCCGGGCACGGTGAACTCCCGGTTCAGCGCAGCCGCCGCCGCGGCGAACGCCGGCACACCCGGCACGACCTCGTACGGGATGCCGACAGCGTCGAGGCGGCGCATCTGCTCGGCGACGGCGCTGAACACCGACGGATCCCCGGAGTGCAGGCGCGCCACGTCGAGTCCGGCCTCGTGCGCGGCCAGCATCTCGGCGAGGATGTCGTCCAAGGTCAGCTTGGCCGTGTCCACCAGCTTGGCGTCGGCGGGGCAGTGCCCGAGCAGTTCCTCCGGCACCAGGCTGCCCGCGTACAGGCACACCGGCGACGACGCGATCACATCGCGGCCCCGCACGGTGATCAGGTCCGCAGCACCGGGACCGGCACCCACGAAACGAACTGTCATCGCTTGCTCACCACCCACTGAGTCACCGGCATCGAGGGCCGCCAGCCGGTGAAGCCACCGATCGGCGCCGCCCGCTCCACCGAGATCCGGACCAGTTCACCGCCGACGCGGCGGTACCAGTCGGCCACCAACGCCTCCAATTCCAACGTGACCGCGTTGACCACCAGGCGTCCGCCCGGACGCAACGCGGCCCAGCACGCCTCCAGAACACCCGGTGCGGTTCCGCCGCCTCCGACGAAGATCGCGTCGGGTTCGTCCAGGCCGTCCAGCGCGCGCGGCACAGCTCCGGTCACCACCTGGAGTCCGGGAACGCCCAGCGCTTCCGCGTTCGCGGTGATGCGCTGCGCCCGGTCGTCGCGGTGCTCGATGGCGACCGCGCGGCAGGACGGATCACTGCGCATCCATTCGATCGCGATGCTACCGGCGCCCGCACCGACGTCCCACAACAACTGGCCGGGAGTCGGGGCCAGCCGCGCGAGCGTGATCGCCCGGACGTCGCGCTTGGTGATCTGCCCGTCATGCTCGAACGCGTCGTCCGGAAGTCCGGGCGTGGTCGGCAGAATTCGTGCATCGGGAGCGGGGAGGCACTCGATCGCGATCACGTTCAGCGGACTCACCGCCGACTTCTCCCAGTCATCAGCGGTGGAAGCGATGCGCTGCTCGTCCGCGCCGCCGAGATCGGACAGCACGGTCATGCTGCTCGGCCCGTAACCACGCTCCCGCAGCAGCGCCGCGACGTCGTGCGGGGTGCTGCCGTCGGAGCTGAGGACCAGCAGCTGGTTTCCCGGCTGGACACGGGGGTGCAGCAGTTCCACCGGCCTGCCGACCAGGCTCACGACCGCGGTCTCCTGCATCGGCCAGCCCATCCGCGCGCACGCCAGCGACAGCGACGACGGGTGCGCGATGATCCGAACGCGGTCCGGGCCCAGCAGTTTCACCAGGGTCGCGCCGATTCCGTAGAACATCGGGTCGCCGCTGGCCAGCACGCAGATCGACCGGTCGGCGTGCTCGGCGAGCAGGCCGGGCAGCGCCGGGAGCAGCGGGCTAGGCCAAGTAACCCGCTGACCGGCCGCTTCGGGAACCAGATCGAGCTGGCGCGAACTGCCGAACAGCACCTCGGCGGAGTCCACAATGGACCGCGCAGGCGGGGGCAGCCCTGCCGTGCCGTCCGCTCCGATGCCGACGACGTGGACCAGCTCCGGCTTCTCCTGCTGAACGCTCACCGCACCACCTCACCACGTCGTGGTCAGGCGTTGCCGAGGACCTTCGTCACGGAGATCTCGATCACCACGCGGGCCGGGTTCTCGCGGGGCTTCTTGTAGCGCTGCTCGTAACGGTGCTCGGCGTCGGCCACCGCTGCGGGGTCGTCACGCACCACGGCGACCCCTTCCAGCGTGGACCACCGACGCCCGTCGACCTGGCAGACCGCGACCTTCGCGCCGTCCGGCCCGGCCGCGCGGATCTGGCGGACCTTGTGCGAGGTGCCGGAGGAGATCACCCGAGCGGTCGCTGTCTCGACGTCGAGGGTCACCCCGACCGGGACGACGTGCGGTGTGCCGTTGGCGCGCACCGTCGTCAACGTGCACAAGTGGCGTTCCCGCCAGAACTCCAGGAACCCCTCGCTGACGTTCACCAGGTACCTCCTGCGGATCGTCGACTTGGCCGCCTCAGCCGATCACGCCCGGCGAGCACCACCGCGCCTGGACTGGCCCTGCCCGCGACGGTCGCCGCCGTCCGAGCGCCGACCGCCGTCCGAGCGCCGACCGTCCTCCGAGGGACGCCGGCGGCGGCTGCCCTGGGGCTCATCGCGACGCTTGTTGTTCCGCGGGGCATCGCCGCGCTTCGGCCCACGGTTGCGCGGGGTTTCGCGCGGCTGCTTCGGTGCGGCGAGCGAGACACCGCTGGGTTCGCGGGCGCCGGTGACGCGGGCCATTTCTGCGTCTTCCGGGCTCACCGACGTGGTCTTGGCCTTGACGCCGGCCTGGTTGGCCATGGTGCGGAAGGCTTCCCGCTGGTCGTCGGTGACCAGGGTGACCACCGTGCCCGTCGCGCCCGCGCGCGCCGTCCGACCGGCGCGGTGCAGGTAGTCCTTGGGGTCTGCCGGGGGCTCGACGTGGACGACCAGGCTCACGTCGTCGACGTGGATGCCGCGGGCCGCGACGTTGGTCGCCACCAGCGTTGTCGTTTCACCGCTGCGGAATTCGTCGAGGATGCGGGTCCGGGCGTTCTGCGCCTTGCCACCGTGCAGGGCGCCGGCGGGGATCCCGGCCGCGCGCAGCTTCTTGGCCTGGCGGTCGGCGTGGTGCTTGGTGCGCACGAACATGATCGTGCGGCCCTCGCGAGCCGCGATGCGCGCGAGCACGGCCTGCTTGTCCGTCGTCGACACCAGGAACTGGTGGTGCTCCATGCTGTCGACGCTGGCCGCAGGCGGCGCCAGCGAGTGCACCACCGGGTCGGTCATGTACCGGTCGACGAGCTTGTCGACGTCGCCGTCCAGGGTGGCGGAGAACAGCAGCCGCTGGCCGTCCGCCGGGACGAGGTCGAGCAGCTCGCGGACCTGTGGCAGGAAGCCCATGTCGGCCATCTGGTCGGCCTCGTCGAGCGCGGTCCGCTCCACTTCGGACAGCACGCAGGTGCCTTGGCGGACGTGGTCGGCGAGCCGGCCCGGCGTCGCGACCAGCACGTCCACGCCGCGGCGCAGCGTGTCGACCTGGCGGTTGAACGAGGTGCCGCCGACGACCTCGCGGACGTAGAGCCCGAGGGCCTTGGCCAGCGGCTTCAGCGCATCGGTCACCTGGGTGGCCAGTTCGCGGGTCGGGACCAGCACCAGGCCGCGCGGGTGCATCGGGCGGGCGCTGCCCTGCTGCATCGCCAGCAGCGGCAGGCCGAACGCCAGCGTCTTGCCTGAACCTGTCTGGCCGCGTCCGAGCACGTCACGGCCGGTCAGCGCGTCGGGGATGGTGGCGGCCTGGATCGGGAAGGCCTCGGCCATCCCGTTGTCGGCCAGCGCGCGCACCAGTCGGGTGGGCAGTCCGAGATCGGCGAACGGTGCGGGGTCGACCGCGGTCACACCGACCTCGTCGAACAGGCTGCGCTTGGGCTGCTGCGGCTTGCCCTGCGGTCGGCGGCGGCGCGGACGGCGAGACGAGCGCGCGGGCATGGCGGACGAGCTTGATGGCACGAAGAACTCCCGGAAATGGCACGTCACGGGGAGGCTTCGCGGAATGTCCGCGGGCGATCACGAGGACGAGCCCGGCGCGTCGGCGCCGATAGGTGGTCAAGCGTGTCGCTGCGGACACGGGCCGGTGATCCCGGCTCTTGCGCCCTGAATTCTACCCTGATCGGCCCGGGCACCCATGGCTGCCGTCCGGGCCGATCAGGACGGCCTTATCGGTGCAGATTCCCCGCTGCGGCAAGGACTTCGGCCAGTGCGTCCGGATCGGTCCGG
This sequence comes from Saccharopolyspora sp. NPDC002376, assembly GCF_053593195.1. Lineage (NCBI taxonomy): Bacteria > Bacillati > Actinomycetota > Actinomycetes > Pseudonocardiales > Pseudonocardiaceae > Saccharopolyspora > Saccharopolyspora sp. NPDC002376. Next base: position 113,057 of record NZ_JBSFBZ010000011.1, on the reverse strand, counting down.
GCCTCGCTGGCGCCGCGGGAGCGGAACCACGCGGCGATGTTGTGTGCGTCACGTCGCAGGTAGTCCGGGCCGAGCGGGTTGGCCACCAGGTCGACCGCCTGCGGCAGGTCGATCAGCATCAGCCGCCCGTCGTGCACCAGCACGTTGTACGCGGACAGGTCGCCGTGCGTGAAGCCGTGCTGGGCGAGCACGACCAGGGCCTCGACCAGCTGCGACCAGAGTTCGTCGAGCTCATCGGCGTCCGGTCGCAGCCCCGCCAGGCGTGGTGCAGCCGTGCCGTCGGGGGTGCCGAGGAATTCCAGCAGAATTTCGGTCCCGACTCGCTGTACCGGGTACGGCACCGGCGCTCCGGCCAGCCACAGCGCGGACAGCACGCGGAACTCCGCCACCGCCCACTGCTGGGCGATCATGCCGCGCCCGAACGACGTGCGCTGCCGAATCGCCCGCATCTCGCGGGATTTGCGCAGCTGCCGACCTTCCAGATAGCCGGCGTCGCGGTGGAACATCCGGTGGTCGGAATCGCGGTACCGCTTGGACGCCAGCAGGCAGGACTCGGCGCCGGGCAGCGAGCGCCGCAGCAGGTGGACGTCGGCTTCCTTACCGGTCTTCACGACGCCGAGCTCGTGGTCCACCGCCGCCAGCTCGGTCACCAACCAGGCCGGATGCGGTTGCGGGCCGCGCTCACCGGTGTCCCAGGTGGACCATCGGTCGGCGCCGTCGGGCAGCGGCTGCGGTTCGGGTTCGTCGCGCAGCGCGGCGAGCCGCTCGCGTTCCTCCTCGGTGAGCCGACCGCGCCGGATCGGCTCGTCGTCGAAGCGCTGCCGCTTGACGGATTTCGGCTTGCGCGCCTTGCTCTTCTTGGTGTTGCGGAACAGATCCGCGTCGTACTGCTCGTACGAGGACAAGGTCGAGTGCTCCTTCAGGGCGGAGACCTCCGCCCGAGCACCGAAGCTCAGCGCGCGCGTGGCGGAGGAGAAAAGGTTCGAATGCATCCGCGCGCAACAACGGCGCGCACAACCGTCACAACGGCCACCACGACGAACCTCCCTTCCTCGAGCTCTTTCAACGCGCGACTAGCTTGACCGATCAGCGCCTGCGGCGACAACCGGTTTTTGACCTGCGATTTCAGTGTGAATTCGGTCCGCGGCGCATGATGCCGCTTTCGCAGTCAGGCGCGGACGACGACGCAGAGCTTGCGGTCGGCTTCGCGCTCCACCTGAAGCCCGGCATCGCGAGCCACGGCGAGGATGTCCTCGATCGACTCAGGTTCGTCGGAAGCCTGGGCGAGCGCCCGCGCGAGCTTGCCCTTGTGCGCCTTGTTGTGGTGGCTGACCACCTTGCGCTTGCCGGACGCGTCCTCCGACAGCACGCGAACCTCCACGGACCCGGGAACCTTCGCCAGCGCGGCGTAAGCCCCGGAGCGCAGGTCGACGACCAGGTCATCGGCTGCGGCCAGGGCCGGCTCCAGCACCGGCCGCCACACGCTGCGCAACGTCCCCAGCCCGGGCAGCGAATTGCCGCCGGAGAGCCGGTAGGCGGGAATCGAGTCGGTCCCGCGCACGATGCCGAACAGCGCCGACGCCACCGCCAGCCGCGCGTCGGCCTGCTTGCGCTCGAACGCGGACAGCGACTGCACGTCGAGGGCGTCGTAGAGAACCCCGGTGTAGCGCTCCAGAGCTGGCGCGGTGGGCGCGTCCCAGAGCTCGGCGTTGCGCTGGACTTCCTCGACCTGGCGCTCTGACAACCCGAGAACGTTCAGGCTCGCGGGTACGTCATCGGCCAAAGTGGACAGTGCCTCGACCAGCTGCTGCCGGGTATCGGTCAACTCCGGATGCGAAAGCCCGCCCAAGTCCAACGGCGCACCCGAACCACCAGCCGACTTGGTTTCCGAAGGAGGCAACAAAACCAACACCCCACCAGGGTAAGCACCACCCAACCGCGCCGAACGCCCCCTCTGCGGGACGGGATCACAGTTTCAATTGAAACTGTGATCCCGCGTGCCTAGGAATTACAGTTTCAATTGAAACTGTGGTTTCTCCGGCGAGCGAGAGCGGAACGAATCGTCGTGGCTAGTCCGTCCAGAGACCCCTGCATGTCCTCGTTGGTGACCGTGATGACCAGCCATCTCGCTTCGGTCAGTCGTCTCCGCCGGATCTGGTCCTTGCGGATCTGGGCCGGATCGGAGTGCCACTGCCCGTCGTACTCGACAGCAACTTGTTCGGTGGGAAAGGCCAGATCCACACGAGCGACGAACTGGCCGCGGAGGAACACCTCGAACTGGGGTAGCGGTTCGAGGTTTCGCAGGTTGAGTTCGACGCGCAGCACGGACTCCGGGATCGACTCCGCGCGACCGTCCAGGTACGGGATCCGGAGTCGTGCTCGCACCACACCGTTGTCGCCGCGGCCGGAAAGGAACTTCGCGATCCGTTCGGGTGTGATCAAGCCTGCGTGCGCCAGCGCGTCGAAGTGCGCGACCGACAGCGCGATCGATCGGCGTTTGATCAGGTCGAACGCGGTTCGTTCGATCCCCGCCAGCCGGATGTCGTGCCACGAGGTGTGTTCGAAGTCGTACGTCCGCACTGCTGAGCACCGAAGTCCCTGCCTGCGGTGCATTCCGAATTCTCGGGGCACGATCACGTCCACCGGGGTGGAGAAGTCGGCGATCGGCACGCCGTGGAGCGTCGCGGCTGACAGGCCGGTGAGCATTGCGGTCGGAGGTAGTCGCATCGCGGCGGCGTGGCACTTCAACTTGTGAGTGAGCGGAGTTTCGTTCCTCGTGTACACACCGTGCAGGACCCTCCGGAAGGCCGGACTTCTCAGGTGATTGTCCGTGATCCCAGCGGCCAGTGCTTCTGCGCGGAGGAACAGTCCGTGCTCGTTTCCGATGGGCGGCATGTTGATCTCAGTCATGCCTATAAGGAGGAGGATCCCCCGCGTATGGATACACCGGACACCGGATCGAGTGGAACAACTTCGTCCGGTGGGGGTCACCTTGACCACAGTTTCAATTGAAACTGTAAATCCCAGGCACGACGAATCACAGTTTCAATTGAAACTGTGACTCACGTTCGGTGCCGGCGGTGTGGTCAGGTGGGGGTGAGGGTGTGGTTGGTGGTTGTGGGGAGGGTTGAGAGGCCGTGGATGAGGGATGTCGGGCGGGGAGTTGGGGTTTCTGCTCGGCGGAGGTAGGGGAGGCGGGTTGCCAGGTTTCGGAAGGCGATCTCGGCTTCCAGGCGGGCCAGCAGGGCTCCTGGGGAGTAGTGGATGCCGGGGGAGAACGCCAGGTGTTGGCGGCTGGCCACGCAGAACTCGTTGCCCTCCGGGTCGGTCAGCACGGTCCAGCTCAGCCCGCCGGGGACCTCGTGCTCGCTGACCTCCGTCGCACCCAGCTCGACCAGCCGGCGCACCTCCGCCGCGCGATCGGTGGTGCCGAGGTCCACGTGCACCCTGTTCTTCCCGGTGCGGGGCTCGGGAACCCGCTGCAGCCCGAGTGTCACGCCGCCTTCCCGGTTCGGGGCGAGCATCATGAACTCGCCGACGTCGAGGTCCACCGAGGTGTCCAGCGTCCGGGGCCAGAACTCAGCGAGGGTGAAGCGCAGTCGATGGTGACCATGCCGATGCTGAGCGTCATGACGCTGAGCTAGCGGCGATCACCGACACCGGCCAGCGAACCGGTAATCCGCTGGTGGTGACCCCGGGGGCACTCGATACCCTGCCGGTGACGAATCAGCCCGGATGAGGAGCCAGTAGCCGTGATCACGAGGATGTCGACGTTGTTCCTGCGTACCCTGCGCGAGGATCCGGCCGACGCCGAGGTGCCGAGCCACAAGCTGCTCGTCCGCGCCGGCTACGTCCGCCGCATCGCGCCGGGGATCTACTCCTGGCTGCCGCTGGGCCTGCGGGTGCTGCGCAAGATCGAGGAGATCGTGCGCGACGAGATGGACGCCATCGGCGCCCAGGAGATCCACCTGCCCGCGCTGCTGCCCAAGGAGCCCTACGACGCCAGCGGCCGCTGGACCGAGTACGGCCCGCAGCTGTTCCGGCTGAAGGACCGCAAGGGCGCCGATTACCTGCTCGGCCCCACCCACGAGGAGCTGTTCACCCTCACCGTCAAGGGCGAGTACAGCTCCTACAAGGACTACCCGGTCATGCTGTACCAAATCCAGACCAAGTACCGGGATGAGGAGCGGCCGCGCGCGGGCATCCTGCGCGGGCGCGAGTTCGTGATGAAGGACTCCTACTCCTTCGACATCGACGACGAGGGCCTGTCCACCTCCTACCAGCGGCACCGCGACGCCTACATCCGGATCTTCGACCGGGTCGGGCTGAACTACGTGATCGTGTCGGCGACCTCCGGTGCGATGGGCGGCTCGGCGTCCGAGGAGTTCCTGGCCGAGAGCGAGACCGGCGAGGACACCTTCGTGCGCAGCACGGACTCGGGCTACGCCGCCAACGTCGAAGCCGTGGTCACCCCGGCTCCGGCCGCTGAGGCGCTCGAGGGCAAGGCCGCCGCCGAGGTCCACCACACGCCGAACACGCCGACCATCGAGAGCCTGGTCGACTACCTCAACGGCAACACCGACCGCAAGTTCACCGCGGCCGACACCCTCAAGAACGTGTTGGTCAAGGTCCGCCAGCCCGGTGCGGAGGAGTGGGAGCTGCTGGCCGTCGGCGTGCCCGGCGACCGCGAGGTCGACATGAAGCGGCTCGAGGCGTCGCTGGAGCCCGCTGAGGTGGAGCTGCTCGAGGAGGCCGACTTCACCGCCAACACGTTCCTGGTCAAGGGCTACATCGGCCCGAAGGCCTTGCAGGGCAACGGGGTTCGCTACCTGGTCGACCCGCGCGTGGTCACCGGCACCGCGTGGGTGACCGGCGCGGACAAGACCGACCACCACGTGCTGGACCTGGTGTGCGGCCGCGACTTCACCCCCGACGGCACTATCGAGGCCGCCGAGGTCCGCGAGGGCGACCCGTCGCCCGACGGCCAGGGCACCCTGGTCGCCGCGCGCGGCATCGAGATCGGCCACATCTTCCAGCTCGGCCGCAAGTACGCCGACGCGTTCGGGCTGGACGCGCTGGGCCAGGACGGCAAGCCGAAGCGGATCACCATGGGCTCCTACGGCGTCGGCGTGTCGCGCCTGGTCGCCGCGATCGCCGAGCAGAGCCACGACGAGCAGGGCCTGGTCTGGCCGCGCGAGGTGGCCCCGGCCGACGTGCACGTGGTCATCGCGGGCAAGGACGAGAGCATCCGGGAGCGCGGTGAGGCACTGGCGGCCGAGCTCGACGCGGCCGGTGTGCAGGTCATCCTGGACGACCGGACGGTTTCGCCGGGCGTGAAGTTCGCCGACTCCGAGCTGGTCGGCGTGCCCACGATCCTGGTGGTCGGCAAGGGCCTGACCCGAGGTGTCGTCGAGGTCCGCGACCGCGGCACCGGCGACCGCGCGGAGATCGAGGTCGACAACGCGGTCGAGCACGTCATCAACGCCGTCCGCGGCTGACCCGGTTCACGTCACGAAGCCCCCGAGGACCGCTCCTCGGGGGCTTCGTGATCCCGCGTCGTGCCGTCGCTGCCCGTCGCGAGCGCGACCCAGCGCTGCAGGTCGTGATCGGTGAGCGACCCGGCAAGCTACTGCTCCCGGCGGTGATCAGAGCGGATCGCGCCGGCCGGTGGTGGTGACCTGGCACGTCAACTTCGGCGGGATGCAGGCGCTGCGGAGGCGGGACGTGGTACCGCCGACCGTTACCTGCAGTGGCTCGTCGATCCCGATCGTCAGGCAGGAGGCGGCACCGGAGTGCGGGTCGCGCTCCAGCGGCGGCCCGCCGTGCGGTGAGCTCAGGACAAGGCGGTCAGCACGGCGTCGGTGTCGGCGAGGTCCGGTAGTACTGCGTGGGCTCCGGCGGCTTGGAGCTGGGCTTCGGTGCTGTGGCCGGTGGCCACGCCGACCGCGATGGCGCCGAAGCTCAGCGCGCCCGCGACGTCGTGCGGGGTGTCGCCCACGACCACGACGGAGTCGGGGGAGATCGCCGTGCCGCGGCGGTCCGCGGTCTTGGCGACGGAGTCCGCGATCAGGTCGTGGCGGTGCACTGAACCGGCGCCGAAGCCGCCGATCTCGAAGTCGACGTGGTGGTGCAGGTCGAAGGACTCGAGCTTGTGGAAGGCCACCTCGGCGAGGTTCCCGGTCACCAGCGTCTGCTCGAAACCGGGTTCCTGCGACAGCGCCTTCAACGCCTGCGCCGCCCCGGGCAGCGCGCTGCCGCGCTCCGCGAGCTCGTCACGGGTCTCGGCCACTGCGCTGGTCAGGGCGGTGAACATGGCCGCGATGGTGGTCTCGTCGGCGGTGACGCCGTGGTTCTCCAGGACGTCGGTGGTGATCGCCAGCTCGGTGCGCCCAGCGGTGTCGGGCATCTGTTCCAAGGTCCGGCCGGTGACCGCCACCAGCGCTTGGCGGTACCAGCGGGGGCCGAAGCCCCTGGCGTCGACGAGCGTCAGGTCGATGTCCCACAGCACGAGTCGAGTCACGAACCCATCGTGCCAGCCCGCAGCCCCTCGGCGACATACCAACCGCTGCCGCCCATGTCTTGCGCCGTCCGGTCGGGATTCCCAAATTTCCCTAAAGTTGGGCCGCCCTGAACGCCTGGACGCTGCGGTTCAGGGGTTTGGCGGATTCCAAATTTCCCTAAAATTGGAAACCTCATCGGTGTCAGGAGGTCAGTTCTCGGCGGGCGGTTTCGGGGACGATCAGCATGCCCACCACGGTCAGCGCCAGGCAGGCGATCAGCAGGATCACCACCGGCGTCGGGGAGTTCGTGGCGCGCAGCAGCGCGGTGCCCGCGAGCGGGGCTGCTGCTCCGGCCAGGACGGTGGCCGCCTGGTAGCCGAGGGAGACGCCGGAGTAGCGCACCGAGGTGCCGAAAAGCTCGGCGTAGAACGCGGATTGGGCTCCGGTGAGGGTGCCGTGCAGCAGCAGGCCGACGGCTACCGCGAGGAACACCAGGGCCGATTCGCCGCTGGCGACCAGCGGGAAGAACACCATCGTCCACAGTGCACACACCAGGGCCGCGCCGACCGCCACCGGGCGGCGTCCGAGCCGGTCGGACAGCGCGCCTCCAGCCAGCATCGCCACCGCCTGCACGAGCGAACCGGCGGTGACCGCTGCGGTCGTGATCGCCGTGGGCAACCCGATGCTGCCCGCGTACACCAGCAAGAAGATGGTGAAGACGTAGAAAGCTGCGTTCTCGCCGGCACGCGCGGCGAAGGCCGCGAACACCTCGCGCGGATATTGCCGCAGCGCCTCCAGAACCGGCGCACGGGCCTCGCGGCGCTGCTCGGCGACGGCTCGGAACAGCGGCGACTCGGCGACCTGCAGCCGGACCCACAGGCCGACGACGACCAGCAGGATCGACGCCAGGAACGGGATTCGCCAACCCCAAGCCGAGTACTGCGCGGCCGTTGTGCTCCCAGCGACCGCCGCGAGGGATGCCGTGGCCAGCAGGTTGCCCAGCGGCCCGCCGGTCTGCGGCCACGCGGTCCAGAAACCGCGGCGCTCGCGAGGTCCGTGCTCGGCCACCAGCAGCACAGCACCGCCGAACTCGCCGCCGAGGGCGAAGCCCTGCACCAGGCGCAGCAGCGTCAGCAGCAGCGGTGCGGCGATCCCGATCTGCTCGTAGCCCGGCAGCACGCCGATCAGCACCGACGCCGAGCCCATCATGAGCAGGCTGATCACCAGCAGCCGCTTGCGCCCGATCCGGTCGCCGAAGTGCCCGAACACCAGCCCGCCGAGCGGTCGAGCGGCGAAGCCGACGGCGTAGGTCACCAGCGCCAGCAAGACCCCGAGCAGGCCGTCCGTGTGCGGGAAGAACACCGGGCCGAACACGGTCGCCGCGGCCGCGCCGTAGAGGAAGAAATCGTAGAACTCGACGGTCGTCCCGACCACGCCCGCGGACACCACCCGGCCGAGCCGCCGCCCGCTGTCAACTGTCGTCGCCACGAACGCAAAGAGTGCGCGCGCGGACACGCACAGCGCAAGATTTCGCGAACGAATCTTCCACTTTCAGCCAGAGCAACACCCCGAACGGCTTGGCGGCCCGGGGGGAGCTGGGGTCAGCCGGGGAGGAAGCTGAAGCGGACTCGGCGGACCGGATTGTCCACATTGGTGTCCACCAGGCACACCGACTGCCAGGGGCCCAGCGCCATCTGGCCGCCGAGGACCGGGATCGTCGCGAACGGCGGGACGATCGCGGGCAGCACGTGATCCCGGCCGTGACCGCGCGAGCCGTGCCGGTGCTGCCAGCGGTCGTCCTTGGGCAGCAGTTCGCGCAGCGCCGCGAGCAGGTCGTCGTCGCTGCCCGCGCCGGTCTCGATGACCGCCAGGCCCGCGGTCGCGTGCGGCACCCAGACGTTGAGCAGACCATCCTCGGCCGACGCCGAGCGCAAGAACCGATCGCACTCGGCGCCCAGGTCGTAGACGACCTCCACGGATCCGGTGCGGACCTCGATCTCCTCGCTGTGCATGGCTCCCACCGTATCCTTCGTGAGCGTTGCTGGTGGTGAGAGCGCACGGTCCTGAAAAGCCGTTCCGCAACGGCTGATCCGGTGCGAGGATGCGGGGCATGCGAGAGGCATTCGGCGCCGAGTTCGACGTCCCGGACGGCTACCTCAACACCGCGAGCATCGGGATCCCGCCGGCCCAGGTGGCCCGCGCGGTCGCCGAGTCGGTGCGCAGGTGGGGGAGCGGGCTGGACCGGCCCGGCGACTTCGAACCTGCCGTCGCCGCCGCCCGCGCGGCCTTCGCCCGGCTGATCGGCACCACCGCGGACCGGGTCGCGCTCGGCACCACCGCGTCCCAGCTCATCGGCCTCGTCGCGGCGAGCCTCCCGGACGGCGCGCGGGTGCTGGTCGCCAAGGGCGACTTCACCAGCGTGCTCTTCCCGTTCGCCGCGCAGCAGGACCGCGGGGTGCAGGTGACGGAGGTGGAGCTGGACGAGATCGCCGCGCACGCCGCTGATCACGACGTGGTGGCGGTCAGCGTGGTGCAGTCCAGCGACGGCCGCATCGTCGACCTCGAAGCGCTGCGGAACGTCGCCGAGACGACCTCGACGCGGGTGCTGCTCGACGCCACGCAGGCGGCCGGCTGGCTGCCGCTGCAGCTCGACTGGGCGGACTGGGTGGTCAGCGCGGCCTACAAGTGGCTCATGGCGCCGCGCGGCGCGGCTTGGCTCGCGATCCACCCCGATGCGCCGGAGATCCGCCCCAACAGCGCGAACTGGTACGCCGCGGAAGACCCGTGGACAACCACCTACGGACTACCGCTGCGACTGGCCGGCGATGCTCGTGCGCTCGACCTCTCGCCGACGTGGTTCTCGCAGGTCGGCGCGGCTGTGTCGCTGGAGTGGCTGGCCGGGCTGGACATGGCCGAGGTCGCGGCGCACTGCACCGGTCTGGCCGACGAGTTCCTGGCCGAGCTGGGCCTGCCACCGGCTGGTTCGCCGATCGTTTCGGTGCAGGCCGCCGACGCTGTGCCGAAGCTCACCGAAGCCGGGGTGTCCTGCGCGATGCGAGCTGGTCGCGCACGCCTGGCGTTCCACCTGTACAACACCCGCGCGGACGTCGAAATGGCGGCCCGGGCGCTGAGAGGTACGTCCGGGGTGTCCGTCTCGTAATGCGCAACAGCTACCGTAGTTTTCGTGCCCGATGGAACAGGTGCGCCCAAAAACATGACGGGTGAACAAGCCGATACACAGCGCGACACCGCTCCGCTCCGCCGCGACAACTCGCGGATACAGCCGGATCGGGCACCAATGGACCCCGGAGTCGGGCAAGCCACCCGCCCGGTGTTCGCGCCGCCGCCGCAGCCTCAGCAAGCACCGCCACCGCCGCGGCAGCAGCCCCAGCAAGCACCGCCACCGCCACCGCAGCCACCGCCGCCGCGCCCGGTGCGCCAGCAGACCAACCCGCAGGTACAGCCAGCGGTCAACCCGCCGACCAACCGGCAGCCGATGTCCGACTTACCGCAGTCCGGTAAGAAGCGGACCGCGCCGATGGGCTGGGTCGTGCGCGGTGCCGGGCTGTTCGCCATCTCGGTGGTGTCCGGGCTGATCTGGATGATGCTCAAGCCGTCTCCGCCCGAGTCGGATGTGCAGGCGGAGGCGCCGCTGAAGTACAAGTTCGATCCGATCCGCCGCGAGGACAAGTTCCGCGGCTGCCAGAACGTCTCGGACTACAAGATCCAGCAGTTCTTCCAGGGCGAGGAGTGCGAGCACCTCGCCCGCGCTCTCTACGACACCACGCTGCCCGACGGCACTCGCGTGCTGACCTCGGTCGTCACCGTGCGGATGCCCAACGCGGACAGCGCGACGCGGCTCGACGACCTGACCACCCAGGACAGCACCGGCAACATCCGCGACCTGGTCGACGATGGCAGCGAGGACACCAAGGGCTTGCCGGCGCTCAAGGACAAGGCGTACGCCTCGGACCGCCAGAACGAGCTCGTGGTGATCGGCGACTCGGCCTACTACGACAAGGAAACGCCGGACAAGGACCCGCAACTGCTCGACGTCTCCAAGGAAGCCCTCAAGCTCGGCTGGCCGCAGGAGGGCGGCCCGCACTGACCCCGGTCAGGCCTGGCCGGGGAAGGCCTGCGCGGCAGGCTGCTGGCCGACGGTGAGGCGCCAGCGCGTCGCGCGGGTCGCCGCGGTGGTCAGTCCGTCCAGCGAGGTGGAGCGCAGCCCGGGGTCCTCGGTGTTCTCCAGCACCGAACGCCAGCCGGTCTGGCAGTCGGTCTCCGCCTTGATCAGCAGCTCGATCGCCGAGCCCTGATCGCTCACCTGCTCGCCCACGTCGTACGCGGGCTGCGCCGACGGCGGCGTCTGACCCGCTCCGCGGATCGCCTTCGCTGCCGTGTCGCGCATCCGCTGGTGCTGCTCGATCGCGTCGTTGATCGCGTTGCGCACGCGCGATTCGGTGGCGTACGCAGTCGTCAAGCCGTACACCCACACCGCCGCGTGCTCCGCGTCCAACGCACTGCGCAGCGCGTTGCCCGCTTCCTCCGAGAGCTCGGTCACACCAACACCTCCAGCAGGCTCGCGCAGCTAGCCGAGATCGATCCCACCAGTCCCGCCCGGTAGCCCGACAGACCCGGCACGAGCTTCGACGCCTGGTCCTGAGCGCCGCTCAGCGCATCGGACAACGCCTGCAACGCCGCGCTGGCCGACCCCGGAGCCTGCTGCGGAGCAGCGTCCGGCACCGACGGCGGGTCCTCGGGATCGCGCGGGTTGACGCGGTCGATCTCCTGCTGCAGGGCGTCCGCATGCGTGCTGCGCGCGACTGCGATCTCGTTGGCCACCTCGGCCAACTTCGCGTGCGCCTGCGCCACCGCCTTGGCCAGCTGGGCGTCGGACTTCGCCGCTTCCGCCAGCGCCAGCAGCTGGTCGGGCTCGTCGGCGGAGCTGCACGCCGTGGTCAGCGCGGCGGCGATCGGGGCTACCGCGATCAACCGCAGGACGCTGCGCCGTCCCAGCGCCGACCGGGCTCGCGAGGGGGAATCCACGCCGACCTATCCTGCCAGGCGACCAGGTCGACCGATGTTCGGGCACCGACCCCCGGCATGATCCGAACGAGCCCAGCACGATCCGCCGATCGTAGGGATCCCACGGCGCGCTCGGGTGCGGACGGACGCGATACCCTGGACGATCAGCGACCAGCACGTGCAGCACTGGTCGCTGACTCCGCGCGCGCCGACCGGTGCCGCGCGACTCCGCCAGGTCTTTGAACAGACCGCGATCGAAACTTGGGAGTGCCAACGTGTCCAGCCCGCCGCGTGGTGAGATCACTGCGCAGCTGGAGCCCGTCGTAGCCGAGGCCTTGGCCCGGATGGGCTTCGACCTGGAGGAGCTCGGCGTGCAGCAGGCCGGCCGCCGTCGCCTGGTCAAGGTCGTCATCGACTCCGACGAGGGAGTCGGGCTCGACGAGATCTCCGTCGTCAGCCGAGAGGTCGCGAAGGTGCTGGACGCGCACGAGCACGTCCTGGCCGGTTCCTACACGCTCGAGGTCACCTCGCCGGGCGTGGATCGGCCGCTGACCCGTCAGCGGCACTGGCGCCGCGCCCGCAACCGCCTGGTCAAGATGCGCCTGACCGATGGCGAACAGTTGGTGGCGCGGGTCGGAGAAGCCGATGATGACGGTGTCACCGTGCTGGTCGGCGGTGAACTGCGCCGGGTGACCTTCCGCGACGTGGAGCGCGCGGTGGTCGAGGTGGAATTCCAGCAACCACCGGCGGAGGATTTGGTCAAGCTGGAGCGGGCTGCAGGCGGCGTTTCCCAGCAGGGGAATGACCGGGAAGACACGGAGGAGTCGAGGTGAACGTCGACATCGCGGCACTGCGTGCGATCGAGCGCGACAAGGAAATCCCGTTCGAGACGGTCCTTGAAGCGATCGAATCGGCACTGCTCACCGCTTACCGCCACACCGAGGGGCACGAGCCGCACGCCCGGGTGGAGGTGGACCGCAAGACCGGCGTTGTCCGGGTCCTGGTGCACACCTTGGCCGCCGACGGCAGTGTGCAGGAGGAGTGGGACGACACCCCGGAGGGCTTCGGGCGGATCGCGGCGACGACCGCGCGGCAGGTCATCCTGCAGCGGTTGCGCGACGCCGAGCACGAGCGCACCTTCGGCGAGTTCTCCACCAAGGAGGGGGAGATCCTCGGCGGTGTCATCCAGCGCGACGCGCGCGCGAACTCGCGCGGCATGGTCGTCGTGCAGGTCGGGGACAGCGAGGGCGTGATCCCGTCCGCTGAGCAGGTCCCGGGCGAGAACTACGACCACGGCACCCGGATCAAGTGCTACGTCTACGGCGTCTCGCGCAGCGCGCGGGGCCCGCAGATCTCGCTGTCGCGAACCCACCCGAACCTGGTTCGGCGGCTGTTCGCGCTGGAGGTCCCGGAGATCGCCGACGGCACCGTGGAGATCCCCGCGGTGGCGCGAGAGGCCGGGCACCGCTCCAAGATCGCGGTGCGCTCGACCGTCCCCGGCGTCAACGCCAAGGGCGCTTGCATCGGCCCGATGGGCGCGCGGGTGCGCAACGTGATGAGCGAGCTGGGCGGCGAGAAGATCGACATCATCGACCACTCCGACGACCCGGCGACCTTCGTCGGCAACGCGCTGTCGCCGGCCAAGGTAGTCTCGGTCGAGGTCGTCGACGAACGCACCAAGACCGCGCGGGTGGTCGTGCCGGACTTCCAGCTCTCGCTGGCGATCGGCAAGGAAGGCCAGAACGCCCGGTTGGCGGCGCGGCTGACCGGTTGGCGCATCGACATCCGCAGTGATGCAGACCCCGCCACGAGCGCTGCCCCAGCGCACCCGGCGGATCTGGACCCCGCGGTGGACGGTGTGCAGACCGCGGGTTCGGCCGAGTGACGTCGTCGGGTTAGAATCGGTGGCAGGCTGACGCGAGGGGAGCAACGATCCGCACACGTGTGTCCGGCGAACGCGGCGAGAGCCGTGGGCCGGTTCGTACCTGTGTGGGGTGTCGTACCCGAACGTCGCCAGTTGAGCTGCTGCGCGTGGTCGCCGCGGTCGACGGGGATTCTTCTCCTGTCGTCGTTCCCGATCCGCGACGTCGGCGGCCGGGCCGGGGAGCCTGGTTGCACCCCGATCCGGCATGCCTGCGTCTGGCAGAGCGGCGCCGGGCGTTCCCGCGCGCACTTCGCGTGCGGGGATCACTCGACACCTCGGCCGTGCACGAGCACTTCGGTGCCGAGCACCCGCAGCCGGCGGCTCAAGACAGGACCGACGCGGGATTCGTCCCGCGCCAGGCAACTGAAGGAAAGCAGGTCGACCCGTCATGAATCAGCCGTGAAGCTGAAGCCATGAACGCGCATCGGCGATAGGACGAGGTCGAGCGGGACTGCCGCCCGGCCTCCCCCAGATGAGGAGAGCAGTGGCAGGCAAGGCCCGCGTGCATGAGCTCGCTAAAGAGCTCGGTGTTACCAGCAAGGAAGTACTGAACAAGCTCGCCGAACAGGGCGAGTACGTGAAGTCTGCGTCGTCCACCGTGGAGGCCCCGGTGGCCCGCAGGTTGCGCGACGCCCTCAACAAGTCGTCCAAGAAGAGCGACGGCGGCAAGCCCGCGTCGGCGGAGCCCAAGCCCGCGCGCCCGGAATCCGGTGCGCCGAAGCCCGGGCCCAAGCCGGGCCCGAAGCCCGGTCCGAAGCCGGGCCCCAAGCCGGGTCCGCGTCAGCCCGAGCCGCAGGTCAAGCCCGTGGAGCAGGCTCCGGTGGCGAAGGCCGAGCCGACTCCGGCTCCGGCTCCGAAGGCCGAGCAGGCTCCGGCCGCTCCGGCGCCCAAGCCCGAGCAGGCTCCGGCGGCCAAGGCCGAGCACAAGCCGGGCCCCAAGCCCGGCCCGAAGCCCGGTCCGAAGGCTCCCAAGCCCGGCCCGCGTCAGCCGCGCGTCGGCAACAACCCGTTCGGCGTCGGCAGCGGTGCGCCGCAGCAGCGTCCGGCGCGTCCGGGGCCTGGTCCCCGGCAGCAGGGCGGTGGCCAGGGCGGCCCCGGTCGTCAGGGTGGCGAGCGTCGTCAGGGCGGCGGCCAGGGTGCCGGTTCCGCTCCGGCGGGCGGCAACGCGCCGCGCGGTGACGGCGGCTCGCGTCCGAACCCGGGCATGATGCCCCCGCGTCCGAACCCCGGCATGATGCCGCCCCGTCCGCCGCGCAGCGGTGGCGGTCCCGGCGGTGGCCGTGGTGGCGGCGGTCGTGGTGGCCCCGGTGGTGGCGGCGGTGGTCGTCCCGGTGGTGGCGGCGGTGGTCGTCCCGGTGGCGGTGGCGGCGGCTTCCGTCCCGGTGGTGGCGGCGGTGCGCCCGGTGGTGGCGGTGCCCCCGCAGGCGGTGGCTTCCGCGGGCGTCCCGGCGGCGGTGGCCGTCCGGGTGGGCCCGGTGGCCGCGGTGGTGCGGCTGGCGCGTTCGGCCGTCCCGGTGGTCCCGCGAAGCGCGGCCGCAAGTCGAAGCGGCAGAAGCGCCAGGAGTACATGGAGAACATGCAGGCGCCGTCGGTCGGCGGCGTCCGCCTCCCGCGCGGTGGCGGCGAGACCATTCGCCTGCGCCGTGGTGCTTCGCTGACCGACTTCGCCGAGAAGATCAACGCCAACCCGGCTTCGCTGGTGCAGGCGATGTTCCACCTCGGTGAGATGGTGACCGCGACCCAGTCCGTTTCCGACGAGGTGCTGGAGCTCCTCGGCCAGGAGATGAACTACCAGATCGAGATGGTCTCGCCGGAGGACGAGGACCGGGAGCTGCTGGAGTCGTTCGACATCAACTACGGCGACCCGAACAGCACCGAGGAGGAGCTGCAGGCGCGTCCGCCGGTTGTGACCGTGATGGGTCACGTCGACCACGGTAAGACGCGACTGCTCGACACCATCCGGAAGGCGAACGTGCAGGCCGGTGAGGCGGGTGGCATCACCCAGCACATCGGCGCCTACCAGGTCGTCACCGAGCTGGAGGGCAACGAGCGCCCGATCACCTTCATCGACACCCCGGGTCACGAGGCGTTCACCGCCATGCGTGCTCGTGGTGCCAAGTCGACGGACATCGCCGTGCTGGTGGTGGCCGCTGACGACGGCGTCATGCCGCAGACGGTGGAAGCGATCAACCACGCCCAAGCGGCCAACGTGCCGATCGTGGTCGCGGTCAACAAGATCGACGTCGAGGGTGCGAACCCGGCGAAGATCCGCCAGCAGCTGACCGAGTACAACCTGGTCGCCGAGGAGTACGGCGGCGAGACCATGTTCGTCGACATCTCGGCGAAGCAGGGTGTCAACATCGAGAGCCTGCTCGAGGCGGTCCTGCTGACCGCGGACGCCACGCTGGACCTCCGGGCCAACCGGAACATGCCGGCGCAGGGTGTGGCGATCGAGGCGCACCTGGACCGCGGTCGCGGTCCGGTGGCCACGGTGCTGGTCCAGCGCGGCACGCTCCGCGTCGGTGACTCGGTGGTCGCCGGTGACGCCTACGGTCGCGTCCGCCGGATGATCAACGAGAACGACGAGGACGTCATCGAGGCGCTGCCGTCGCGGCCGGTGCAGGTCATCGGCTTCACGTCGGTGCCGGGCGCTGGCGACACCTTCCTGGTGGTCGACGAGGACCGGGTGGCGCGGCAGATCGCCGACCGCCGTGGTGCTCGCATCCGGGAGGCGCAGAACGCGGCCAAGCGCAAGCGCGTCAGCCTCGAGGACCTGGACAAGGTGCTCAAGGAGACTAACCAGCTGAACCTGATCATCAAGGGTGACAACTCGGGTACCGTCGAGGCGCTCGAAGAGTCCCTGATGAAGATCGAGGTCGGCGACGAGGTCGAGCTGCGGGTCATCCACCGCGGCGTCGGTGGCATCAACGAGTCCGACATCAACCTCGCCACCGCGGAGAACACCATCGTCCTGGGCTTCAACGTCCGGGCCGAGGGCAAGGCGGCCGAGGTCGCCAACCGCGAGGGCGTGGAGATCCGGTACTACTCGGTGATCTACCGGGCCATCGAGGACATCGAGCAGGCGCTCAAGGGCATGCTCAAGCCGGAGTACGAGGAAGTCGAACTCGGCAAGGCGGAGATCCGCGAGGTCTTCAAGTCCTCCAAGGTCGGCACCATCGCCGGTTGCATGGTCACCGAGGGCATCATCAAGCGCAACGCCAAGGCACGTCTCCTGCGCGACAGCGTGGTGGTCGCCGAGAACCTCAGCGTCAACTCGCTGCGCCGGTTCAAGGACGACGCCACGGAGGTCCGCGAGGGCTTCGAGTGCGGTCTGACTCTGGGGTCGTACAGCGACCTCAAGGTCGGCGACATCATCGAGCCCTACGAGATGCGCGAGAAGCCGCGCGACTGATTCGCAGTCCGCAGGGGGTCGTCGTCCGACGGCCCCCTGCGTTCTCGCGGTGGGGGACCCCATGTATGTCGGTGTGCTCGAACTCGACGTGTTGCTCGGCGACGTCCACTCGCTGAAGCAGAAGCGCGCCGTGGTGCGGCCGGTAGTGGCCGAGCTGCGGCGGCGCTTCGAAGTCGCCGTCGCCGAGGCGGGGAACCAGGACCTGCACCGCCGGGCGCTGGTCGGTGTCGCGGTGGTGTCCGGCGATGCCTCGCACGTGCGCGAAGTGCTGGACGCTTGCGAGCGGTTGGTCGCCGCTCGCCCGGAAATCGAATTGCTCTCGGCCCGGCAGCGCATGCTCGGTCCGGAGGACTGAAGAGGTGGTCCGCGGATTCCCGCGCGACCTCGTCCTGAGAAAGACCCCCCAGAACGTTCCGCTCCTCGTGCGGGCGGCTGAGCGGCCCGTGCCGCTCCCCAACTGAACTGAACTTTTCCGAAGGAGGTGCGCCGTGGCTGATACGGCGCGCGCCCGCAGGCTCGCCAAGCGGATCGCCCAGATCGTGGCGTCCGGGCTGGAGTACGAGGTCAAGGATCCGCGACTGGCGATGGTGACGATCACCGACGCCAGGGTCACCCCCGACCTGCGGGACGCAACTGTCTACTACACGGTCTTCGGCGGCGACGCCGACTACGCCTCGACCGCCGCCGCGCTGGCCAGCGCGACCGGGGTCCTGCGCTCCCGGGTCGGCCAGCAGACCGGTGTGCGGTTCACGCCCACGCTGAAGTTCGTGGCGGACACGGTTCCGGACCAGGCGCGGCACATGGAGGAGCTGCTGGCGAAGGCCAAGGAGGCCGATGCGGAGGTGGCTCGGTTGGCGTCCGGCGCGGAACACGCCGGGGAAGCCGATCCGTACCGCGAGGCCACCGACGATGACGAGCTCGGCACCGACGGTGCGGAACCAGAGCCGATTTCCGACGCCGATGTGCGTCGTGGGCCACAGAGTGGTTGAGTCGCAGCGCGCCATCAGGTGCGTTGTGCACGGGTGACCGCAATGGTCGCCGTTGCCGTGGAGGTGAACCGGTGCACGGGCTATCCGAAGCAGAGGGTGCGGGCGAGAGGTCCGGCGCCGTTGCGGATCCGGTCGCGTCAGCTGTGTCGGAGGCCGCGCGCGAGCTCGCCGATGCCACGGACGTGACGCTGTTCGCTCACGTCAACCCCGATGCGGATGCGCTCGGCAGCGCGCTCGCGCTGGGGCGGGCGCTGCGACAGCGGGGATGCACCGTGCGCGTGTCGTTCGGCACGCCGGACCAGCCGCCGGCCTCGCTGCGCGATCTCGACGGTGACGGCCTGGTCGTGCCCGTCGACGAGGTGCCCGCGGCGCCGCCGACCCTGGTGGTGTGCGACACCGGCAGCCTTCAGCGCCTCGGGCAACTGGCCGACCGGGTCGGCGCGACCATCGCGGCCGGTGGCGACGTCATCGTGATCGACCACCACGTCTCCAACACGCGCTACGGCACGTTGCACGTGGTGGACGAGCGCGCCGAGGCGACCGTGATGATCGTCCTGCGGCTGCTCGACGAACTCGGCGTGGAACTGGATCTGCAGACCGCTCGCTGCCTGTACGCGGGGCTGGTCACCGATACCCGGTCCTTCCGGCACGCCAGCGCCCGCACGCACCGCGTGGCAGCGCGGCTGCTGGACGCGGGCGTGGATCCCGAAGCGACCACGCGCCCGCTGCTCGACACCCATCCGTTCGGCTGGATGGGCATGCTGTCCGGTGTGCTCGGCGCGGCTGAGCTCGAACCGTCCGCTGCCCGCGGGATGGGGTTCGTGCACGCCACGGTCCGGCTGACCGACTCCGACGGCCTGCGCAGCGAGGAGCTCGACAGCGTCATCGACGTGCTGCGCACGACCAGTGAGGCTGAGGTGACTGCGGTGCTCAAGGAGACGGCGCCGCAGCACTGGTCGGTCTCGCTGCGTGCGGACAGTCTTCTGGACGTGGGCCACGCTGCGGCGGCTTGCGGCGGCGGTGGTCACCACCTGGCCTCGGGCTTCACCGCCCAGGGCAAGCCGGAGGACATCATCGCCTCGATCCGCAAAGCCCTCGACGAGGCTCCGCTGCTCGACTGATCCGCAATTTCAATGGAAATCGGACATGCGATTTCCATTGTGGAAGTTGTCCACAGGCACCGGTGTGTCGTGGTCCGACACGCCGGTGGGGCACAGTTTCAATTGAAACTGTGGTTCAGACGCGGCGGCGGGCTCGGAAGGCCGCGACGTGCATGCGGTTCGCGCAGCGCGGGGAGCAGAAGCGTTTGGCCTGGTTGGTCGAGGTGTCCAGGTAGTAGGTCTCGCAGCCGTCGGCTTCGCAGCGGCCCCAGCGGGTCGTTCCGTGCTGGACGACGCCCTGCGCCAGACCCCACGCCGCGGCGGCCGCGACTTCGTCGACCGCCGGTGCGTCCGGGCCTGCGACGTGGACGTGCCAGTTCGGGTTGTCGTGGTGTCCGCCGTGACCGGAGAGCCGTGGCCGGGGCGGATGCGCGGCGAGCAGGGCGTTGATCTCCGCGAGCACGGTTTCGCCGTCGTCGGCGACCAGGGCGTCCAGGGCTCGGCGCAACCCGTCCGCGACCGCGCGCAGCACCGGGAGGTCCGGTTCGTCGAGGCGGTCGGCCCACCAGGGTTCGTCGTGGACCGCGGCGCGGACCGCGTCGAGGCTGCTCAGATCGGCGTTGGCGATCCGCAGCGCTACGTCGACGTAATCAGCGTTGTCCATCAGTGGTCCTTACCGTAGCCTGACCTGTCAGGGGCGAAACTGTAGTTCGCAGCTTATCCCGCTGGGCCGGGAAGCCGCCCCGATCGACCCGAGCACGTACTGACCTGGAGGAAGTGTGTCCGAGCTGGCGGAGCGCATCGCGCCGCGGAAGTTGTTCGCGCTCGCGGTTCCGGCGCTCGGCGTGCTCGCCGCCGAACCGCTGTACGTGCTCGTCGACACCGCGGTGGTCGGACACCTCGGTGCCGTCCCGCTGGCCGGTCTCGCACTCGGCGGCACGCTGTTCACGCTGATCTCCAGCCAACTGACGTTCCTGACCTACGGCACCACTGCGCGCACTGCGCGTCTGCACGGTGCCGGACGTCGCAAGGACGCCGTCGCGGAAGGTGTCCAGGCCACTTGGCTGGGCATCGCGGTCGGCATCGTGCTCCTGCTGCTGGCCCAGCTGGTGGCAGTGCCGGTCGCCGAGCTGCTCGCCGGGCCAGGGCCGGTCGCCGACGCGGCCGCGACCTGGCTGCGCATCGCGCTCTGCGGCGCTCCGCTCGTGCTGATCACGATGGCCGGCAACGGTTGGATGCGCGGGGTGCAGGACACCGCGCGCCCGCTGCGATACGTGCTGGTCGGAAACGGTGTGTCGGCCGTGCTGTGCCCGCTGTTCGTCTACCCCTTCGGCTGGGGGCTGGAGGGGTCGGCGATCGCGAACCTGGTCGGCCAGACCATCGCAGCCTCGCTGTTCATCCGAGCGCTCGTGGTGGAGCAGGCGCCGCTGAAGCCGCAGCTGGCCATGATGCGCGCCCAGCTCGGCCTCGGGCGTGACCTGGTGCTGCGCACGCTGGCGTTCCAGGTGTGCTTCCTGTCGGCGACGTCGGTGGCTGCTCGAACCGGCGCCGAAGCCGCGGCCGCGCACCAGGTGGTCTGGCAGCTCTGGACGTTCCTGGCGCTGGTGCTGGACTCGCTGGCGATCGCCGCGCAGTCGCTGGTCGGCG
Source organism: Saccharopolyspora sp. NPDC002376 (assembly GCF_053593195.1). Lineage (NCBI taxonomy): Bacteria > Bacillati > Actinomycetota > Actinomycetes > Pseudonocardiales > Pseudonocardiaceae > Saccharopolyspora > Saccharopolyspora sp. NPDC002376. The sequence goes on along the minus strand of NZ_JBSFBZ010000011.1, from coordinate 92,460 downwards.
CGGCGCTGGGCGCGGGTTCGGCGCCGCGCGCCAAGGTGATCGCCAAGCAGGTCACCTGGTACGGCCTGGCGTTCGGGATCATGCTCGGAGTCCTGTTCGCCGCGCTCGCGATCCCGCTACCGGCGGTGTTCACCTCCGACGCCGCGGTCCTGGCGGCGATCCCGCACGCCTGGTGGTTCTTCGTCCTCCTGCAGCCGGTGGCCGGTGTGGTGTTCGCCCTGGACGGGGTCTTCCTCGGCGCCGGCGACGCCGCCTACCTCCGCACCGCAACGCTCCTGAGCGCCTTCATCGGCTACCTGCCGCTGATCTGGCTCTCCCTGGCCTTCGGCTGGGGCCTGGCAGGCATCTGGACGGGCCTCTCCATGTTCATGGTTCTCCGCCTGATCACCCTCCTGCTCAGAGCCCGCTCAGGTCGCTGGGCGATCATCGGCGCCACCACAACCCAACCCACCACCGCGTGAGCTTCACTCGTCGCTGGGGCGGGGTCAGGGTCGCCAGAACCAGGGTTGGTCTCGGATTCGGCTGAAGGCTTGGCGGCGGGTTTCGGGGGCCAGGCGCTGGATGTAGACCTTGCCGTCGAGGTGGTCGGTTTCGTGCTGGAGGCAGCGGGCCATCAGGCTGGTGCCCGAGACCGTGACCGGCTCGGTGGCCATGTCGACTCCGCGGACCACCGCGTGTTGTGCACGGCGGGTGTTGAAGCCGAGGCCGGGCAGGGACAGGCACGCTTCGACGTCTTCCCGGGCTTCCTCGGAGAGCTCGACGAGTTCCGGGTTGAGGACGTAGCCGATTTCGCCGCCCACGTTGTAGCTGAACGCCCGCACGCCGATGCCGATCTGCGGCGCGGCCACCCCGGCGTGGCCGGGTGCGTCGACGGTGTCGAGCAGGTCGGTGACGATGGCGTGCAGTCGCTGGTCGAACTCGGTGATCGGTTCGGCGGGCATGCGCAGGATCGGATCGCCGAATCGTCGGATCGGTCGGAACGCCACTTCAGCCTCCTCGCTCGCCTCCAGCCGTAGCCCCGGTGCGACCCAGGCGATGATCGTTCAGCCAGGTCGGGGATGATGGTGCGTCGTGTCCGAGCACTCCCGTAAAGCACGTCCCACCGTTCCGCCCGGCCTGCTCGTGGTCGACAAACCGGCGGGGATGACCTCGCACGACGTCGTCTCGCGAGTCCGCCGCATCATGGGCACCCGCAAGGTCGGCCACGCCGGAACCCTGGATCCGATGGCCACTGGTGTGCTGGTGCTGGGCCTGGAGCGAGCCACCAAGCTGCTCGGCCACCTGGCCCTGGACACCAAGGCCTACCTGGCCACCATCCGGCTGGGCGCGACGACCACCACCGACGACGCCGAGGGAGAGTTCCTGTCCGAAGTGGACGCGTCCACTGTGGACGAGTCCGCGATCCGCGCCGGGATCGCCGAGCTGACCGGGGACATCCAGCAGGTGCCCAGCGCGGTCAGCGCGGTGAAGATCAACGGCCGCCGGGCATATGAGCTCGTGCGCAAGGGTGAGGAGGTCGAGCTGGCGGCTCGGCCGGTCACCGTCTCCCGCTTCGATGTGCTCGGCCTGCGCCGCACCGAGCGCACCACCGAGCTGGACGCGCTGGTCGAGTGCTCGTCCGGGACCTACGTGCGGGCGCTGGCCCGCGACCTGGGCGCCGGCCTCGGCGTCGGCGGTCACCTGGGCGAGCTCCGCCGGACTCGGGTCGGCCCGTTCGGGCTGACCACCGCGCGCACCCTGGACCAGCTGGAGGCCGAGCCGGGGCTGTCGATGGGGCTTGACGAGGCGGTGGAGACGGCTTTCCCGCGTCGCAACGTGGATTCGACCGTCGCTCGCGCTCTTTCGCACGGCCAGCTGGTGCCGGCCGCCGGTGTCGAGGGCACCTACGGGATGTTCGATCCGGAGGGGCGTGCGGTCGCGCTGGTCCAGGATCGCGGCCGGACCGCCAAGCCGGTGCTGGTGATCGTCCCGGCGAATTGACCGGTATTTTGCGATCCGCAAACACATTCGGTGACCCTGGTCACATCACTGGTCGACGAGAACGGCAAGCCGCTGGCGATGGCGGTGCAGCGCACCCTGCAGCCCGCGCCGCCCCAGGTGCCCATGCCGGGCCCGACTCACGGCATGGCGACGGCCTCGCTGAAGTGGACCACCGCGGAGAGCTGCGGGGTGATCCCGGCCAAGATCGCGGTCAACAGGGGTGCGAGTCGCGGCACGGGTCATGGCTTTCCGTCGTTCGGTTGGTCGAGCAGTAGGCTTCGTGGTCGTGCAGCGATGGCGTGGTTTGGAGCAGCTTCCCGGCGGCTGGGGACGGTGCGTGGTCACCATCGGTGTCTTCGACGGCGTGCACCGAGGGCACCAGCAACTCATCTCGCACGCGGTGCGGCAGGCGCGACGCCGCGGCGTGCCGTGCGTGCTGATGACCTTCGACCCGCATCCGTCGGAGGTGGTGCGGCCGGGCAGCCATCCGGCGCAGCTGACCACCTTGCGGCGGCGCGCGGAACTGGCCGAGCAGCTCGGCGTGGACGTGTTCTGCGTGCTGCCGTTCACACGCGAGGTCTCCCGCATCCCGGCCGAGGAGTTCGTGCACGGGATCCTGGTCGAGAAGCTGCACGCGGCCGAGATCGTGGTGGGGGAGAACTTCACCTTCGGGCACAAGGCCGCCGGCAACATCGAACTGCTGGCCAAGCTGGGCGAGCGGTTCGGCTTCGACGTCGAGTCCGACACCCTGGTGTCCGGCCCGGTCGAGCGGACCGACGACCCGTCGGGAGCGTCGGTGACGTTCTCGTCGACCTACATCCGGTCGTGCATCGACGCAGGTGACGTGGTCGCTGCAGCGTCCGCGCTGGGCCGCGACCACCGCCTGGAGGGCATCGTGGTGCGCGGGGCCGGGCGCGGCGGCAAGGAGCTCGGCTTCCCCACCGCGAACCTGTCCACCCCGCCGCACGCGGCGATCCCGGCCGACGGCGTCTACGCCTGCTGGTTCACCCACCGCCGCCGCGGCTCGAACGAGCCCGGCCGCACGCTGCCTGCAGCCGTCTCGGTGGGCAGCAACCCGACGTTCTCCGGCACCGAGCGCACCGTCGAGGCCTACGTGCTCGACGTCGACGCCGACTTCTACGGCGAGCACGTCGACCTGGACTTCGTGCGGCGGCTGCGGGCGATGGAGCGCTTCGACAGCGTCGAGGCGCTGATCGAGCAGATGAACCTCGATGTCGCCGAGACCCGCCGAATCCTGGCGGCGGACGGGTGAATTCAGGCAAGTCGGCTCCCCGAACGGAGCAACCGCGCCGTCCGAGCGGACCAGGGCGCACTGGGCGGATTTCCGATTCTCGCTCACGTCCGGCCAATGACCTGGCAGTATTCAGTGCCGGAGCGGCCAGGCATGATCAGGTCGGCGCCGAGATTGGGGGAGCGAAGGTGGCGGAGAGCAGCAACGTCCAGCGGAACCTGGCCCTGCAGCGGCAGTGGTACGGCGAACCGCTGGGCGATCGCGTGCGCCGCCTGGTCGTCGCCTTCCGCATCTCGCAGGCCCAGCTCGCCGACGTGCTCGGCATCAGCGCCCCGATGCTCAGCCAGGTGATGAGTGGTCGCCGCGCCAAGATCGGCAACCCGCAGGTGCTGGCCCGGCTGGTGATGCTCGAGCGCAAGGTGCTCATCCCCGGTGTCGTGTCCGGTGAGGCCGATGCGATGAAGCAGGCGCTGGAGGACGTCCGCCAGTCGCAGCCGTCGGTGGGGCGGGACAACTTACCGGTCAAGCACGCCGCCAACGGCGAAGAAGCGGTCTGGCCGATCCTGCGTGAGGTGGCCAAGCCCAACGAGCTCGAGGCCGCGGCGTCCATCCTCGAAGGCCGCTACCCGCGCCTGGCGGGCCTGCTCCGCCGCGCCGCCAACGGCGACTGACCCCTTTCGCTCGCGAGGTGCTGCGCCCTGCGGGGTGGTCGTGAGTAGTTTGGGTGGTGGGACGCGCGCCTGGAGGTGGGTATGCGCCTGTTCACCGCGATGTGGCCGTCGGCGGAGGCGGTGCGACACCTGGCCGCCGCGGTTGATCGGTTGGATTCGGAGCGGTTGGCCCGGGCGACGGCCGGGTTGCGGAAGTTCCGTTTCGTCGCGCCCGAGCGCTGGCATTTGACGTTGTGCTTTCACGGTGACGACGCAGATCAGGAGCATGTGACCGAGAGGCTGGAGCGCCGGGTGGCGCGGCTGCGGAATGCCGATCCCGCGCCTCCGCGTCTGCGGTTGGCAGGGAGCGGAGTGTTCCGCGGCGTGCTGTGGGTCGGTGTTGAACCGGCCGACGAGGACGACGAGCGGGGACTGCGTGACCTCGTGCACGCGGCTGGGGGTGATCCGCACGGATACCGGGCCCACCTCACCGTTGGCCGGTGGGTGGCCGGGCGGGCCGACCGGGAGCTGCTGCCCGGGCTGTTCGCCGGTTACGCGGGGCCTTGGTGGGAGTCGCGCGAACTGGCCGTGGTGCGCAGTGACCTGCGGGAAGGCGGTCCGTCGTACCGGACCGTGCACCGGGTCGGGGTGACGCGCGAGTCATCGGGTTGACCCGGTAGTAGCAGGCCGCCCTGATATCCTGACCGGTGGAGCGGCTGCAGTCCGTGGCGGCCGCCTCCGGCCCGGTGTTCGATTCGGGCGCCGGACCCGTTCCCGGCCGGATCGGCCGGGTGCAGCTGACACGGGACATCGAAGGAGTCAACTCGTGGCTTTGTCCACTGCGGAGAAGAAGCAGATCCTGGCCGAGTACGGCCTCAAGGACGGCGACACCGGTTCGCCCGAGGCCCAGGTGGCCCTGCTGACCAACCGGATCATCGGTCTGACCGAGCACCTCAAGCAGCACAAGCACGACCACCACTCGCGTCGTGGCCTGCTGCTGATGGTCGGTCGTCGCCGTCGTCTGCTCAACTACCTGACCAAGGTGGACATCGAGCGCTACCGTTCGCTGATCAAGCGACTCGGCCTGCGCCGTTGACGAACGCCGAGGGGAGTGGCCAGCGGGCCGCTCCCCTCGGTGCATGAACCGGCGCTGAGGCGCCGTTGCAACAGAAGAGCGCTCACGGTGGTACGCACTGGGCAGGCGTCCGCCGGTCCTCGGTAGTGGCTGCCGGGCAAGTCGTCGTAAGGACGTTCCCGGGGGCTTCGATCGATGGCCGGCCTCGTCGGACCACGACCCGGATGCACCTGCCGTGGGCCTCGTGAGGATGAGGAGTCATCTTGACCGAACCCCAGATCGACGAGGGTGTGTACGAAGCGACCGCCGTGCTGGACAACGGCGCCTTCGGCACCCGCACCGTCCGCTTCGAGACCGGACGGCTGGCCAAGCAGGCCGCGGGCAGCGTCGTCGCCTACCTCGACGACGAGACCATGCTGCTGTCGGCCACCACGGCCTCCAAGCAGCCGAAGGAACACTTCGACTTCTTCCCGCTGACCGTTGACGTCGAGGAGCGGATGTACGCCGCGGGCCGCATCCCCGGCTCGTTCTTCCGCCGCGAGGGCCGCCCCTCCACCGACGCGATCCTGACCTGCCGGCTGATCGACCGGCCGCTGCGTCCGTCCTTCGTGGACGGTCTGCGCAACGAGATCCAGGTCGTCGTCACCGTGATGAGCCTGGCGCCGGGCGACCTGTACGACGTGCTGGCGATCAACGCCGCGTCGGCGTCCACGCAGGCCTCCGGTCTGCCGTTCTCCGGCCCGATCGGCGGCACCCGGATGGCGCTGATCGACGGCCAGTGGGTTGCGTTCCCGACCCACGAGCAGCTCGAGCGCGCCGTGTTCGACATGGTCGTCGCGGGCCGCATCGTCGGTGACGACGTCGCGATCATGATGGTCGAGGCCGAGGCCACCGACAAGACCGCGCAGCTGGTCGGCGAGGGCGCCCAGGCTCCGACCGAAGAGGTCGTCGCCGCTGGTCTGGAGGCGGCCAAGCCGTTCATCCGGACCCTGTGCCAGGCGCAGCAGCAGCTCGCGCAGGCCGGCGGCAAGGCCGCCCAGGAGTTCCCGGTGTTCCCGGCCTACGCCGAGGACGCCTTCACCGCCGTCGAGCAGGCCGTTTCCGCGGACCTGGCCGAGGCGCTGAAGATCGCCGGCAAGCAGGAGCGGGAGTCCCGGCTCGACGAGATCAAGGCGTCGGTGCTGGAGAAGGTCGCCACCGGAGCGGGCGAGCAGTTCGAGGGTCGCGAGAAGGAGATCGGCGCTGCCTTCCGCTCGCTGACCAAGAAGCTGGTGCGCCAGCGCATCATCCGCGACCAGGTCCGCATCGACGGCCGCGGTCTGACCGACATCCGCAGCCTGTCCGCCGAGGTCGGCGTGATCCCGCGGGCGCACGGCTCGGCGCTGTTCGAGCGCGGCGAGACCCAGATCATGGGCGTCTCCACGCTGAACATGCTGCGGCTGGAGCAGACCATCGACTCGTTGTCCCCGGAGACGACGAAGCGGTACATGCACCACTACAACTTCCCGCCGTACTCGACCGGTGAGACCGGCCGGGTCGGCAGCCCGAAGCGGCGCGAGATCGGCCACGGTGCGCTGGCCGAGCGCGCGTTGATGCCGGTGCTGCCGTCGCGCGAGGAGTTCCCGTACGCGATCCGTCAGGTCTCCGAGGCGCTGGGCTCCAACGGCTCCACCTCGATGGGCTCGGTCTGCGCCTCGACGCTGTCCCTGCTCAACGCGGGTGTGCCGCTGAAGGCGCCGGTCGCCGGCATCGCCATGGGTCTGGTCTCCGACGAGATCGACGGCAAGACCCACTACGTGGCGCTGACCGACATCCTCGGTGCCGAGGACGCCTTCGGTGACATGGACTTCAAGGTCGCCGGCACGAAGGAGTTCGTGACCGCCCTGCAGCTGGACACCAAGCTGGACGGCATCCCGTCCGAGGTGCTGGCCCAGGCGCTCGGCCAGGCCCGCGACGCCCGGTTCACCATCCTCGAGGTGATGGCCGAGGCGATCGGCAAGCCCGACGAGATGAGCCCGCACGCCCCGCGCGTGACCTCCGTCAGCATCCCGGTGGACAAGATCGGCGAGGTCATCGGCCCGAAGGGCAAGATGATCAACTCGATCACCGAGGAGACCGGCGCCGAGATCACCATCGAGGACGACGGCACCATCTACGTCGGTGCCGCCGACGGCCCGTCCGCGGAGGCCGCGATCGACAAGATCAACGCCATCGCGAACCCGCAGCTGCCGAAGGTCGGCGAGCGCTTCCTGGGCACCGTGGTCAAGACCGCGGCGTTCGGCGCGTTCGTCTCGCTGCTGCCGGGCAAGGACGGCCTGGTGCACATCTCCAAGCTGGGCAACGGCAAGCGCATCGGCAAGGTCGAGGACGTGGTGAACGTCGGCGACAAGCTGCGCGTGGAGATCGCCGACATCGACAGCCGCGGCAAGATCAGCCTGGTGCTGGTCAACGACGAGGACGAGAAGTCCGAGGGCGCGGCTGAGCCGGAGGGCGAGAAGTCGGAGCAGTGATCTGCGACTGACCGTTTGATACGGCCCGTCCCGGCAAGTCCGGGGCGGGCCGTATCGTTTGAGTGCACCAATCCGCCCGAACACTGTCGTGGGGACATGAAGCAGCAGAAGCAGATCGTCGGTGGCCACCTGCAACGTCCCGGGACCACCCGGGTTCTCGGCCGCAGCGGTGACTCCGCCGTGCGGCGCACCGTGCTACCGGGCGGATTGCGGGTCGTGACCGAGCCGGTGCCCGGCGTCCGCTCGGCCTCGGTCGGGATCTGGGTCGGGGTGGGTTCGCGCGACGAGGGCAAACCGCAGGCCGGTGCCGCGCACTACCTCGAACACCTGCTGTTCAAGGGCACCGCCAAGCGCACCGCGATCGACATCGCGCAGCAGATCGACGGCGTCGGCGGCGAGCTCAACGCGTTCACCGCCAAGGAGCACACCTGCTACTACGCGCACGTGCTGGACCGCGACCTGCCGTTGGCCGTGGACATGCTCTGCGACGTGGTCTTCGACGCGGTGAACGCGAAGTCCGATGTGGACGTCGAGCGCAGCGTGGTGCTCGAGGAGATCGCGATGCGCGACGACGACGCCGAGGACTTGCTGCACGAGCTGTTCAGCTCGGCGGTGCTGGGCGACCACCCGCTCGGCCGGTCGGTGTTGGGCAGCGAGGAATCGATCACCGGCATGACGCGGGCGCGGGTGCACGGCTTCTACCGCAGCCGCTACGCGATGCCGAAGATGGTGATCGCCGCGGCCGGCAACGTCGAGCACGGTCGGGTTCTGCGCCTGGTCCGCAAGGCCCTCGGCGACCGCTTGACCGGTGAGGAGCTGCCGGCAGCACCGCGCACCGGGCGCGCCCGGTTACCGCAGCAGAAGCGCGTGGTGCTGCAGCCCGACGACACCGAGCAGGCGCACCTGCTGATGGGTTGCCGCAGCTTCGACCGCTACGACGAGCGCCGCTTCGCGCTCGGGGTGCTCAACGCCGCGCTCGGCGGCGGCATGAGCTCGCGGCTGTTCCAGGAGATCCGCGAGCGGCGTGGCCTGGCTTACTCGGTCTACTCCTCAACCGCCGCGTACTCCGACGCCGGCACGTTCTCGGTCTATGCGGGCTGCACGCCGGACCGGCTCGGTGAGGTTGCTCGGGTGATCCGGGGCGTGCTCGCCGGCGTCGCCGCGGACGGTCTGACCGAGGACGAGGTGGAGCGCGGGCGCGGACAGCTGCGCGGTGGCTTGGTGCTCGGCTTGGAGGACAGCGCGGCGCGGATGAGCCGCATCGGCAAGACCGAGCTCAACTACGGCCGCCACTTCACGGTGGAGCAGACCCTCGAGCGCATCGACGCGGTCACCACCGAGGATGTCGCAGAGCTCGCGGCGGAACTGCTCCGCCGCCCCCTCACCACAGCCGTCGTCGGCCCCTACAACACCCTCGAAGAACTCCCCGACGGAGTCTGAGCGGTCACCCCAGGGGGCCAATTTCGCGAGAAATTGGCACCCGTACCCCGACCGGGCTAGGGGCGGTGGTGCGCGCATAGACTCGGGGTGTTTCGGTGCCGGGGTGGAAAGGTAGTCGTCACGTGAGCATCAAGGTCGGTGTGCTGGGCGCCCGCGGGAGGATGGGTTCCGAGGCGGTTCGCGCCGTCGGCGAGGCCTCCGACACCGAGCTGGTCGCCGCGATCAACCGCGAGGACGACCTGTCCGGGCTGGTCACGGCCGGTGCGCAGGTGGCCGTCGACCTCACCCACCCGGATTCGGTGCTGGACAACGTCAAGTTCTGCGTCGAGAACGGCATCCACGTCGTGGTGGGCACCAGCGGGCTCGGGGAGCCGGAGCTGGCGCAGATCCGGTCCTGGCTGGCCGAGCGCCCGGAGGTCGGGGTGCTGATCGCGCCGAACTTCGCCATCGGCGCGGTGCTGTCGATGCGGTTCGCCGAGCTGGCCGCGAAGTTCTTCGAGTCCGTCGAGATCGTCGAGCTGCACCACCCGAAGAAGGCCGACGCCCCGTCCGGGACGGCCGCGCGCACCGCGCAGGTGATCGCGCAGGCGCGCGCCGAGGCCGAGCTGGGCGAGGTTCCGGACGCGACGACCAAGGAGCTGGACGGCGCCCGCGGTGCCGACGTCGACGGGGTTCGCGTGCACTCGGTGCGGATGACCGGTCTCGTCGCGCACCAGGAGGTGCTGTTCGGCACCGAGGGCGAGACGCTGACGATCCGGCACGACTCCTACGACCGCCGCTCGTTCATGCCGGGCGTGCTGCTGTCGATCCGCGAGGTCGGCAACCGGCCCGGCGTGACCGTCGGGCTCGACGCGCTGCTGGGGATCTGAGTTGGCCGAGTCGAAGCAGCGCAAGTTGCTGACCCCGCGGACCTCGGCGTTCGTGGTCGCGGCAGTGCTGCTCGTCTACCTGGTGATCATGGGCGAACGCGCCATCACGATGATCGTCAGCGGGCAGCCGGTGTTCATCGTGCTGGGCGTGGCGATCTTCGTGCTGCCGGTGCTCGGCGCGGTGCTCGTGGTGGACCAGCTGCGCTTCGGCGCCAGCACCGAGCGGCTGGCCCGGCGGCTGCACGACGAGGGCGCGCTGCCGGACGTCTCGCACCTGCCGCTGCGGCCGTCCGGTCGCGTCGAGCGGGAAGCCGCGGACGCGTGGTTCGACGAGAAACAGGCCGAACTCGAGGCAGAGCCGGGGGATTGGCGCCGCTGGTTCGCTCTGGCGCAGGCCTACGATCTGGCCGGTGACCGCAACCGCGGCCGCAAGGCGATGCGCCGAGCGATCGAGATGGAACGCGAAGACCCCTCGAAATAATCGTCCACAGTGGATAACGGCGTCGCAGCGACTGCGGCGCCTTTTCCATTTCTGGATGCCGAATGTTTCAGGAGCGCAAGGAATGGCTGCTGGTGTGGGCCGGTGACGAGAACGTCGCCGACACCGCGGTGCCGAAGGTCCGCGACCTGCCCGGTTCGCTGCCCGGCGACATCGGCGACGTCGCGGATTCCCTGCCGGGGCCGGACTTCCTCGCGGTCATCGACGCCACTCCTGGATCCCCCCGGGTACGGCTCGTTCTCCACCACCGTCGGACCGCTGGTGGAGAACGAGCCGCACCACATGCAGTACGTGTGGCACAAGGGCGACACGATCTACGCCAGTGCGCTCTTCGGCGCGGCGACCTACGACTTCGACGCCGCCGCGCTGCCGAACGTGAAGCTCAAGGGCATCAGCCTGCCATCGCAGACCCTCGGTGGCTCCGTTCCCGACGCGTACTGGGTGCTCAAGGACGGCACGGCGTACGCGACGTACATGGGCGGGCCGGTCGCGTCCGGTCCGTACCGCTACGACGACGGTTCGGTGCACATCGGCAACGGTTTCGCCGGAAGCCCCGGTGAAGTGGTGCGGTTCGACGAGAACGCCAAGGTGCTCTCGCAGTCCCCAGCCCCGACACCGGGCGGCGACAACGAGAAGCTCTGCGACAACGTGCCGCGGCTCGGCCAGGCGACCTGCGCCAACCGCACGGGATCAAAGCACGAGAGGACCTGAACACGCTGGTCACCGCGGACTACGTGGAGCCGCGCAACATCATCCTGGACACGGTGAAGGCGCCGTCGCCGTACCTGCGGTGCCCCACCGCGTGGACCTGGGACATCTCCGACCGCAACCATCCGAAGCTCAAGGCGGTGTCCTACCTGCCCAACGGCCCGCGCGGTGACGAAGCCGATCCGCTGCACCAGGAGAGCCACGCGGTGATGGAAACGACCGTCACCAACCTGCCCGGTCACAAGGGCGCTTTCGCGCAGACCGCGCAGGCCGGTGCGGTGTTCTACACGCCGGACATCACCGCTGCTGAACCGCAGTGGCGGCAGGTGTCCGACGACGGCACCGCGAACCAGGCTTCGACCAGGCCAACGACCGCAACGGTGGCAGCTCCAACGGCGGCTGGATCCAGACCAGCCCGGACGACGGCTTCCTGTATCGCGCGATCGTGGGTCGCCAGCCCGGCACGTTCGGTCCGGACGACCCCGGCACCACGGGTGGCGTCTACACGCTGGACATCTCGAAGCTGGTCGACGCGGGCACCGACTTCCAGTGCTCGATCGACACCAAGCAGGAAGCCGAGCACGGCGGTGCCGAGTCCAACTGCCCGACCTTGTCGGGTGCGACGCCGATCAACTCCGGCCAGCCGGGTGCGGGGCCGCACTGGGGTGCCTACGACGACTTCGTGCAGGGCGAGGACGGTATCTACCGCGAAACCGACCAGCCGGAGCGGCTCGCGGTGTCGAACTACTTCGTTGAGCGGTCTGGTTTGGACGGTGACCACAGGTCAACATCGTGCACCTCGGGAAGGACAGGAAGGTCGAGGTCGACGACACCTTCCGCGACGAGGTCACCGGGGACGTGGGCGTGAACTTCAACCGGAAGTCCTGGCCGCACGGCGAGTTGGGCAACGCCAAACCGCACTCGGAACTGTTCGTGGTTCGCCGACGGGGACCTCAAGGGCTGATCGCGAACACGAGAAAGGTTGGAGCACACGCATTCCCACGTCGCCGCAGCGTCCGATGTGGATTTTTTGAGCCTGGTGCTGCGGGTGGTGCTGCTGACCAGCACCGCGCTGGTGGCCGGTATCGGCCTGCTGCGGTCGTCGGTGGCGGCATCGTCGCGGCTGGCTTGGGCTGCGGCTCTGGTTGCTGCTGTGGCCAGTGCGAGCTCCGCCACCGTGCTGGACATCAACATCGGTTTCGCCGTCGTGCACGCGGTTCTCGCACTCGCGGTACCGATCTCGCTGCGCTGGCGAGCGGCTGCGACCTACCTGGGGTTCGCGCTGGCCTTGCTGCTCATCGCCGAGGCCGCGGCTGCGTTCGCTGAGGCGCCTCGTCAGGATGGCGTGGCCATCGTTGATGAGCCGGACACCAGCGAGCTGAACAACAAGTGGACCTTCGCGCCGTTGGGCGTGCCGATCTTCGAGCTGATCGATTCCGTCAGCGGGGTGCCGAAGAGGTTGGGGCTGATCTGACCCTGATCGCTGGGCCGGTTGTTTGTCCTGGTAGGGGCCCGTGAGTCTCTTGTGGCGTAAAGGACTCACGGTCTTGTTCCGGGCTGGTCAGATCCAGGTGGCGATCATTGCTGGGGCGATTGCCAGGGCGCCGAAGCGGACGAAGCGTCCGACGAAGCCGGTGATCAGGAACGTGCTCAGCGGAACCTTGGCCCATCCTGCGATCACCACCGCCGCCGCGTACGGCGGGACGCTCACCGCGGCGCTGACCAGCAGAACTACTGCGGTCCACACTGGACGTTGTTGGCAGTTGGTGCGGAACTTCTCCAGCCATTGGCGCCACCGCCCGGGCTGCTTTTCGCTGCCGTCCTTGCTGCGGAGGAAGCCTGGCAGCTTGATTGCGCCGCGCGCGGCGTAGAAGTGCAGCAGCTTGCCGCCGATCTGGCCGATTGCGATCACCGTGGCCAGCAGCCACCAAGGGACGTCCGTGCCGTTGAGCACCACGCCGATCGCGAACACCTCGACGCTGATCACCGGGATCAGCGCGGAGGCCACCGACACCCCGAAGGTGGTGGCTAACAAGCCGATGGTGGCCAGCACATTCGCTCCCAGCGCGTTCAGACCAGCTGACGGAAGGTCTGCGATCCGAGCACGCTGAAGAACGTGGTCACGGAGTCTTGAGCTGCGGTTCCAGTGGGCCGGACAGGCGGAGCTCCCGCAGCGGGCGTCCACCGGCGTCCAGCGTACGTACCGTACCGTCCGGCGCCCACCCCACATTGCGGAAGAAGGACATCGAAGCGGTGTCGGCTTCCGGAACCCAGACGATGCCGCGAGTGGCGCCAGTCACGGCCAACCGCTGCGCCATCTCACCCAGCAGCCGACCGCCGTGGCCACGACGTCCCCAGCGCGGTTCCACCAGCAGTGCGCTGACCAGCACCACAGTGCTCGCGTCGGGCGGCACGGTGCCGTTAGCCGCGGCGACCTCCGGTTCCGGTGCAGGTCCGGCGGCGCAGAACCCGACGATCCAGGAACCTTCGGTGGCCACCAGCACGGTGACCGGTCCTTCGGTCAACGCCTGCTGCCACTCCTGCTCGGCGGCAGCTGGGTCCAGGCCGTCCAGCACTTCGGCGGGCAACAGCTCGGTGTACGCGGTCTGCCAGGTCGTCAACTGGATGCGTGCGATCTCCGCAGCATCGGACGCCACCGCTTCCCGCACCTCGGCATCAGCCATGCGATCAATCTAGAGGTTCCTGCGAGTCTTCTTCATCCTGGTCGGTAACCGCAGCCGCGACGCTTAATGGGCTGTGGTGCGGAAGGCGTCGCATGCGCCGTCAGGCGCATAGCCCACCCTCGGCGCTTGCGCCGCCGCGGGTTCTCAGACGTCGCCTGGCGAGGACGGCCCAGCCGTCGTGTTGGCCATACATGAGGCTGGGCACCCGCAGTCCAGGCGGGCGCTGAGGTTCCGCTACCTGCACCGCTAATCAAAACGAGCCTGGAAAAACTCAAGTGTCAGGACCTGCTGGCACTATCGGCTGGGTGCAGACCATGAGCCGCGACACCGCTCGCAGAGTTGCTTTGGCCTCCCAGGGGTTCGCCGATCCGCCGCCGCGTGGTGAGGTGACCCGGCGACACCTCCAGCGCGCGCTGTCCCGGACGAAGCTGCTGCAGCTCGATTCGGTCAACGTGGCTGTCCGCGCTCACTACATGCCGCTGTTCAGCCGACTGGGCGCTTACGATCCCGGGCTCGTCGACACCGCGGCTTGGACACATCGAGCGCGGCAACCCCGGCTGTTCGTCGAGTACTGGGCGCACGAAGCGTCGCTCATCCCGATCGAGGACTGGCCGTTGTTGCGCTGGCGCATGCGCGAGTACGGCGGCGCTTGGCGGCGGCGCAGCCGGGAACTCCTCGAACGCTCTCCTGAGCTGGTCAACGACGTCCTGGCTGCGGTCAAGGACCTCGGTCCGATCGGTGCGGGTGCGCTGGAGCGCGAGCTCGGCGGAGGTGAGCGCCAAGGTCGTGGTCCCTGGTGGAACCGCACCGACACCAAGCGGGTGTGCGAGCTGCTGTTCGCGATGGGGGAGCTGACCACCGGCACCCGACGCGGCTTCGAACGCCTCTACGACCTGCCCGAACGTGTCCTTCCCGCGGACGTGCTCGGTCATGAACCCGAGGACGACGAAGCGATCCGGGCGCTGGTCGAGCGGTCCGCGCACGCGCTCGGCGTGGCGACCGAGACCGATCTGCGGGACTACTACCGGCTTTCCCCGGACCAGTCCAAGCAGGCGGTGGCCGAGCTGGTCGAGGACGGCGTGCTGGAGCCCGTCTCGGTGCACGGTTGGCGGCAGCCCGCGTACCGGTATTCGGCGGCGCGCATTCCGCGCAAGGTCGTCGGCCGGGCGCTGCTGTGCCCGTTCGACCCGCTGATCTGGGAGCGTTCCCGGGCCCAGCGGCTGTTCGACTTCCACTACCGCATCGAGATCTACGTCCCGGAACCCAAGCGGCAGTACGGCTACTACGTCTTCCCCTTCCTGCTCAACGGTGAACTGGTGGCCCGAGTCGACCTGAAGGCCGACCGAGCCGCAAACGTGCTGCGGGTGCCGGGAGCGTTCGGCGAACCGGACTGCAACCTGGCCGAGGTCGTCCCGGAACTCGCCGCCGCACTCCGCGACATGGCGTCCTGGCTCGGCCTCGACGACGTTGCCATCGGCGCCCGAGGGGACCTGGCCAAGCCCCTCCGGGCGGTTGCCCGGTAGCCCGCCACTCGCCAATGAGATCACCCACGCCGACTCGCAGAGGTGCGTCGTCAACCTTCGCAGCCTCCCCGGTGAATCACCCACGTCCATTAGTGCACAGTGGACTCGCGTTGAGGAGTTGCGCTAGAGCTTGAGCGCTGCGGGTCGTGTCGGTGGGCCTGGTCCACCGACACCGCGGGTGATCGCCAGGGTTTTGTCGCCGCAGTCGAGCGTCCGATTCCGTCAGGTTGCGGTTGTCAGCACGGCATCACCCGTTCCTGTTCGGCCGAAGATTCGGAGCTTCGGTTCTTCTTCCGGAGGTTGTTCGGACACCGCCAGGTCGCTGCTCGCGCTGCCGGTGGAGGAGGTGAGGTCCACTTCTGCGGCGGTGCCGCGGTGGATTGACACCTGCAGTTCGCCGGAGCCGGTGATCAGTTCGACCTGGCCTTCGGTCGCGTCCGCGACCGTCAGGTCGCCGCTGCCGGAGCGGACCAGCACGTCGGCGGAAACCGCGCCGAGCCAGACGTTTCCGCTGCCCGTGGCGACCGACGACGGTGCCTCGAGCGAACTGATCTCGATGTCACCGCTGCCGCTGCGCGCGTGCACGCCACCGGTCATCGTGCCGAGCCGGAGCTGGCCCGAGCCCGACCGAATGGTGGCTCGGTCGGAGGCCTGCTCGATCGACACGGTGCCGGAGCCGGCTTGGACGCCGATCCGACCCGCTGGGCCGGACACGCGGACCTCGCCGGAGCTGGTGTGCACCGCGACCTCCGAGTCCAGCGGGGCACGCACCTTCACTGACAGCGGCACGTTCCGCAGCGGCGAGGTGGTCGGGGTTCGGATCGCCAGTCGGTTGCCGGTCAGGTCGACCCGGGTCCGGCGCACGGCTTCGGCGATCGGCTCCTGCGGCCCGCGGAAATCACCGCCGGGACGGATCCCGGTGTCGAATTGCTCACTGACCCAGTTCAGCAGGCCGGTCAGCCCGCTCCGCCAGTCCGGTCCGGACGCCGCCGGGTCGTGCCGGACCTCGACGTAGGTCGCCGCGGTGTCGGCCAGTTCGACGGTGACGGGGCCGAGGTTGTTGCCGATGTCGATGCGGATCGGTCCGGAGGTGTCGAAGTCCTGGCTGCGCACCAGTTCCGCGAGCCGCTCTTCGGCTGCTGACCAGCCCTCGTCACCGGCCGGTCCGACGTCCTCGGGACCGCGCGGTTCCTCCGGGCCGGTGCCGGAGCTGTCGTGGTTCGTCATCGCGTGCACCGCCTCTCAGCCTTCGACCCAGCCGCGGATGCGCGAGCCCGGTTCGCCGCGCCAGCGTCCGCGCGGGCCACCGCCGGGCGGCCCCCACTGGCGCCCGCCGCGCCCGTGCCGCGGGTGGTCCCACGGGCCGCGCGGGCGTCCGGTGTGCAGCGCACCCTGGACCGCCTGGGCGACCCAGGTGTTCAGGGACACGCCCTGGCTCGACGCGGCCTGCTCGGCCTGCGACTTGATCTCCTCGAGCAACCGGAGCGTGATGCGGCTGATGTCACCGCTGTCGCCGCTCGGTGGTGGGGGTGGCGGTTCCTCCTCTTCGTCGTCCACGGCCGGTGGTGGGGCGGAGCCGCTGACCACCACCCGGACATCACGTCCGTCCAGGCGGATGTCGACGACCGGGCCGTCGAGCTGGGTCGTCACCTCCGCTGCCAGGTCGGACAGGGCGTTCATGATGGCCAGCCGTGCAGCTGGCTCGATCGCGCCGGACAGCACCGCCGCGGTCTGCCGGGTCTGGTCGTCGCCGGCGGATGCGGCGGACGTCAGGTCTTCGCGAAGCTGGTCGATGTAAGGGTTGAGATCCATGACGCCATGATGGCACCAGATGTGACGTCACGCAATGACTCGATGGTGTCATCCGGTGTCACGGGATCTCGTCGGGCTCGCCGGATAGGCTCGGAGGGCACGTCGGGGCGTCGTCGTGCGGCGGTCGTCAACCGCTGGACGGAGCAAGGAAGGGGTCCGCTCGTCGTGACCGAGATCGTTCGGCCGAAGGTGCAGCTGATCGGCAAGACCGAGTTCTTCCCACCGGAGGACGTGGACTGGTCGACCGACGCCGACGGCGGGCAGGCGTTGTCCGAATTCGCCGGTCGGGCGTGCTACCAGTCCTGGCACAAGCCGAACCCGGCCACGGCCACCAACGCCGGCTACCTGAAGCACATCCTGGACGTCGGCCACCTGTCGGTGCTGGAGCACGGCACGGTGTCGTTCTACCTGTCCGGGATCTCGCGCTCGCTGACCCACGAGCTGATCCGCCACCGCCACTTCTCCTACTCGCAGCTGTCGCAGCGCTACGTGCCGGAGAACGACACTGCGGTCGTGGAGCCCGACGTCATCGCGAACGACCCGGAGCTGCACGAGAAGTTCGTCAAGGCGACCGAGGCGAGCGCGGCGGCTTACGACGAGTTGCTGTCCGCGCTGGAGGAGCGGTTCGCCGACGAGCCGAAGGCGACGCTGCGCCGCAAGCAGGCTCGGCAGGCCGCCCGCTCGGTGCTGCCGAACGCCACCGAGACCCGCGTCGTGGTCACCGGCAACTACCGCGCCTGGCGGCACTTCATCGGGATGCGCGGCTCCGAGCACGCCGACGTCGAGATTCGGGCCCTGGCGGTGGAATGCCTGCGCCAGCTGCAGAAAGCGGCGCCGAACGTCTTCAGCGACTTCGAGATCACCGGACTGAAGGACGGCACGGAGGTCGCATCCAGCCCGCTCGTCACCGAGGGCTGACCCCCTCGGCGCGAGTTTTTGCCGGTCTCGGCTCGGGGTGGAACCTGTTGCGGTTCTACGCAGTCCAACTGAACGTCTCGATCATCTGATTGGATGAGCGACGGGTTCGGATGGGTTGCGCTGCGTAGTCGCGCGTGCGTACGGGTGGAGGACATCGCAGTGGTGGAGCAGGTCGGGTCGGGCGCGCAGACCAGGCTGATCGGCGGTCGGTACCAGGTGATCCAGGAGCTCGGCCGCGGTGGCATGGGCATCGTCTGGCGGGCTTGGGACCAGGTGATCGGTCGCGAGGTCGCGATCAAGGAGCTGCACCTGCCCGACGGCGTGCCGCCGGCCGAACGCCAGGTCTACGAGGAGCGGGTGCTCCGCGAGGCGCGCACGGCGGGGCGGCTCAACGACCCCGCGGTCGTCACGGTGCACGACGTGCTCGCCGAGTCCGGCACCACCTACATCGTGATGGAGCTGGTGCAGGCGGTCACGCTCAACCAGCACGTCGCCCAGCATGGCCCGTTGCGCCCGGATCAGGCCGCTGACGTGGCCCGTCAGGTGCTTTCCGCGCTGGAGAGCGCACACGCGGCGGGCATCGTGCACCGCGACGTCAAGCCGAGCAACATCATGTTCGCCGACGGCCGGGTCAAGCTGGCCGACTTCGGCATCGCCCAGACCCTCGACGATCCGCGGCTGACCACCAGCGGCGCGATCGTCGGCTCGCCGTCGTTCATGGCGCCGGAGCGGTTGCAGGGCGCGGACGCGAGTCCGGCCAGCGACCTGTGGTCGTTGGGCGCGACGTTGTTCTTCGCGGTGGAGGGTTGGATGCCCTTCGAGCGCCAGACCACCGCGGCCACCTTGAACGCGGTGCTGAACGAGCACCCGCAGCTCTCCCGACCGCATGGCGTCGTCGGCTCGGTGATCGCCGGTCTGCTGATCAACGACCCGCGTGCGCGGTTCACCGGCCCCCAGGTCCGCGCGCTGCTGGACAGCGTTCCCGTCAACGGCGCGTCCGAGCAGACGAGGCCGGCCACTCGCATGGCGTCGCCGCAGCAGCCGGAGAAGCGGCTGAAGCCGTGGCTGATCGGTGGTGCCATCACTGCGCTGGTGCTGTTCCTCGCCGGCCTGCTGGTCGGCCGGTTCGCGCTGGTCGGCAACAGCGATCCGGTCGCGATGGAACCGACGCTGACCTTCGGCGCTGGCGGCGATATCGAGGTCCTCAGCATGGACAGCAAAAAGTGCGGGACCGGCCAGCTCGCGGCCGGGGCCCGGCTCACCGAGGGCGTGTCGTGCACGGATCCGCACGACTTCGAGCTGTACGCGGATTCCACCGTGTTCGGCTCCGGTGACTACGACCTGCCCTACCCGGGAGAGGACGAGCTGGCCCGCTACGGAGAGAGCTACTGCTCGATCTACTTCAGCTCGAACAAGGTCCTCACCCCGGGCAAGCAGACGGCGCTGCGCTTCGTCGCGCTGATCCCGTCCGAGCAGAGCTGGAAGGACCGGGCGCTCACCGCCGGCAGCGGCGAGAGCCGGGGTGACCAGGACGTCCACTGCGCCGCCTACAGCGCCAACGGTGACAAGCTGCAGACCTCCATCACCGGCTGAGCGCCGGTTCGACACGACATGCCGGTGAAACCCGGAAGCGGATCAACGACACGCACTAAGGTGGGCTCATGGGTGTCGCCAGCGATGAACGCCAGCAGTTGTGCGATCTGTTCGAGCAGTTCGGTCCGGAAGCGCCGACGCTCTGCGAGGGGTGGGCGACTCGGGACCTCGCCGTGCACCTGGTGGTGCGCGAGCGTCGCCCCGACGCGCTGGCCGGGAAGTTCCTGAAGTCGCTGTCCGAGCGCAGCGAGCGGATCGAGGACGAGCTGCGCGCCATGCCGTGGCCGGAGCTGATCGACCAGGTGCGGCAGGGGCCGCCGAAGTGGAACCCGATGGGCCTGGCAGGCGTGGACGAGGCGGTCAACGCCGCCGAGTTCTACGTGCACCACGAGGACGTCCGCCGCGCTCAGCCGGACTGGCAGCCCAGGCCGTCGGAGTCGGAGCGCGAAGAGGCGCTGTGGAAGTCCCTGGGTCGGATGGCGCGCATGTTCTACGGGCGCAGCCCGGTGGGCGTGGTGCTGCGTCGGCCGGACGGCACCGAGATCGCGGCCAAGCGCGGCCCGCGCACGGTCCGGATCCTCGGTGAGCCGAGCGAGCTGGTCCTGCACGCGTTCAGCCGACGTGCTGCGAAGGTCACGTTCGACGGCAACGAGGCCGATGTGCTCGCGGTCCAGGACCTGCGCCGTTCCCTCTGACCCCGGAGACGGAAACTCCGTCGTAACAGGCCTGCTGAGCCGGAAGATGCACGGCTGAGAAAGGGCTCAGGTGAGGGGTTTTCGGAATGTGCCGGGATCCCGATCCAGGCGCTCTGAGCAGGGAAGTCACCAGGTAGCGTCGGAGGCATGACCGCCTGCCCCACTGCGATTCCGGGCCGCCCGTTCGGCCGCGTCCTGACCGCTATGGTCACGCCGTTCGACGAGGACGGGAAGCTCGATCTCAAACTCGCCCAGGAGCTGGCCACGTACTTGGTGGACAGCGTCGGAAACGACGGGTTGGTCGTCAACGGCACCACCGGCGAGAGCCCCACGACCAGCGACCACGAGAAGGAGCAGCTGCTGCGCGCCGTGGTCGAGGCGGTGGGGGATCGCGCGACCGTGGTGGCCGGTGCGGGCACCAACAACACCGAGCACTCCGTCGAGCTCGCCCGCTCCGCGGAGAAGGCCGGGGCGCACGGTCTGCTCGTGGTCACGCCGTACTACTCGCGGCCGCCGCAGGAGGGCCTGTTCCAACACTTCTGGACGGTCGCCGACGCCACCGAGCTGCCGGTGATGCTCTACGACATCCCGCCGCGCTCCGTCGTGCCGATCCAGGTCGACACCCTCAAGCGGCTGGCCGAGCACCCGCAGATCAAGGCGGTCAAGGACTCCAAGCACGACCTGCTGGCCGGCAGCGAGGTCATGGCGGCCACCGACCTCGCCTACTACTCGGGCGAGGACCCGCTGAACCTGCCGTGGCTGTCGGTTGGCGCGGTCGGTTTCGTCAGCGTGATCGGGCACGTCGTGGGCGACCGGCTGCGCAGCATGCTCGACGCCTACGAGGCCGGTGACGTCACGGGCGCTCGTGAGATCCACAACGGTCTGCTGCCCGTGTACCGGTCGATGAACTTCGTCGGCGGGGTCATCTTCTCCAAGACGGCATTGCGGTTGTGCGGGTACGAAACGGGTCAGCCGCGGCTGCCGCTGCCGGCCGCGACCGAGGAACAGGTGCGGTTGATCACCAGCGACCTGTGGGATGCTGGCCTGGTATTGGTCAATCCGGACGCCGCACAGAGGTGAACCAGCGTTGAGCGCAAAGGCGACAGCCATCGAGTACCACCCGGTGACGCCGATTTCTTCGGCCCCACCGCCCCAGTTGGCCGAGGGTGGGCTGCGAGTCGTTGCGCTCGGCGGCATCGGCGAGGTCGGTCGGAACATGACCGTCTTCGAGTACAACGGTCGGCTGCTGATCGTCGACTGCGGTGTGCTGTTCCCCGAGGATGACGCGCCCGGTGTGGACCTGATCCTGCCGGACTTCGCAGCGATCGAGAACCGGCTCGACGACATCGACGCGCTGGTGCTCACGCACGGCCACGAGGACCACATCGGTGCGGTGCCGTTCCTGCTGCGCCTGCGCCCGGACCTGCCGGTGGTGGGCGCGAAGTTCACCCTCGCCCTGCTGGCGGCCAAGTGCCGCGAGCACCGGCTGAACCCGGTGCTGGTGGAGGTCGCCGAGGGCGAGCGCAGCAAGCATGGCGCGTTCGACCTGGAGTTCTTCGCGGTCAACCACTCCATCCCGGACGCGCTGGCGGTGGCCATCCGCACGCCGGCCGGGGTCGTGCTGCACACCGGTGACATCAAGCTGGACCAGCTGCCGCTGGACGGCCGGCTGACCGACCTGGCCGGGTTCTCCCGGCTCGGCGACGAGGGCGTGGACCTGTTCCTGGTCGACTCCACCAACGCGGAGGTGCCGGGGTTCGTCACGCCGGAGCGCGAGATCGGCCCGGTGCTGGACAACGTGATCGGCAAGGCGACGCAGCGGGTCATCGTGGCCTGCTTCGCCAGCCACGTGCACCGCGTGCAGCAGGTGCTCGACGTCGCCGTGACGCACGGCCGCAAGGTCTGCTTCGTCGGCCGTTCGATGGTGCGCAACATGGGCATCGCGACGGACCTGGGCATGCTGAACGTGCCGGAGGGGCTGCTCGTCGACCTCGACGAGGCGTTGTCGATGCCCGAGCACGAGGTCGCGTTCGTCTCGACCGGTTCGCAGGGCGAGCCGCTGTCCGCGCTGTCCCGGATGGCGCGCGGCGAGCACAAGCAGATCCGCATCCGCGCCGGTGACACCGTGGTGCTGGCCAGCTCGCTGATCCCCGGCAACGAGACCGCAGTGTTCGGCGTGGTCAACGGCCTGGTGCGGCTGGGCGCGCAGGTGGTGCACCAGGGGCACGCGAAGGTGCACGTGTCCGGGCACGCCTCGGCCGGTGAGCTGCTTTACCTCTACAACGCGGTGCGTCCGAGCAACGTGATGCCGGTGCACGGCGAGTGGCGGCACCTGCGGGCGAACGCCGAGCTCGCGCGGCTGACCGGCGTGCCCGCGGACCGCGTGGTGATCGCCGAGGACGGTGTGGTGGTCGACCTGCTCGACGGGATCGCCAGCATCGCCGGACGCGTCGAGGTCGGTCACGTCTACGTCGACGGGTTGTCCGTCGGCGACGTGGGGGAGTCGACGCTGTCCGATCGCCTGGTGCTGGGCGAGGGCGGGTTCATCGCGATCACGGTCGCGGTGGAGGCCGCGACGGGCCGCGCGGTGTCGTCGCCGACGATCTCCGGGCGCGGCTTCTCCGACGACCCGAAGGCGCTGGACGACGTGGTGCCGCTGGTCGAGATGGAGCTGGCCCGTACCGAGGCGGAGGGCATCGCCGACACCCACCGGATCGCGCAGGCGGTGCGTCGGGTGGTCGGCCGTTGGGTCGCCGAGACCTACCGCCGCCGCCCGATGATCGTGCCGAACGTGCTGCCGGTCGGGTCCTGATCCGTCCCCCGCACGACTGGTTAGTTCGGTCGCTTCATCCCATTTTTCCGACTACTCCGCGCTGTTAGGTCCGCCACCGGGTGGTCTGTGGTCCTCGTTGGAAGGACACGGCAGGCCCCGGTGGAGATCCGCTGGGACTGTGGTGACGCCGGTTCGGAGGTGCCCACCCCGACGTGGGGCCGAGGGCGGACCGGCGGAATCGCCAAATCGGAGGATTGGGGTCTTTCAGGTGCGTACTTCCACTCGACTTTTCGGTGCTGCGGCTGCAACGGCTGCCCTGCTGGCGATTGGTTCCCCGGCTTTCGCCGACAGCTACGGCAACGACGGGATCAACCTGCTGAACGACAACAACGTCAGCGTGCTGCCGATCCAGGCGTGCGGCAACAACGTGGGCGTCCTGGCGCTGGTGGTGCCGATCGCCTCGCCGCAGGTCAACTACTGCGTCAACGCACCGATCTGGGACCACTGACCCAGAACCTCGCGCACTAGAAGGGCCGAGCTCCCGCGGGAGCTCGGCCCTTCTGCGTGTCAGCGACCGGTCTTGACCTGGGCCACGAAGTCGGCCCAGGCGGTGCTGCTGAAGGCCAGCGTGCCACCGTCGCGGTCCTTGGTGTCGCGCACGCCCACGACGCCCGACACCATTGCCACCTCGACGCATTCGTTCTGGGTAGGGCTGTAGCTGCTCTTGAACCATGTCGCATTAGCTAGAGCGCGGTGTTCGACCATGGGGACCTCGCGTTCACTCCGAGTACTGCTTCCCCACTGATCGTATGAGACTGATCGACGCTTTCGGGTCGAGCGCAGCAGCCTGAAGTCGGTCCCACAGAGTTGTGTACGCGGAGATCGCGTCCTTGTCGTCGAGATAGCGGGCATCGTCGAAGCACTCGAGGTACACGAACTCCAGATCAGCGGCGATGCCGTGCGATGGGATCTGCAGCAGCGTGAAGTCGAAGGAGATCCCGCCTACGGTGGTTGCTGCGTCGAACGGCATGACCTGGATCGAGACGTTGGGTTGCAGTGCCACTTCGGCGAGGTGGTCCAGTTGCTCCCGCATGATCTTGCCGTCGCCGATCTTCCGGATCAGACATGATTCAGACAGGACGAACGACAGTGTTGGCGGCTTCGAGCGGGTCATGAGCTGCTGCCGTTCCTGCCGCGAGTCAACGAGTGCATCCACTCCCTCGTCGTTCCGGCGGACTGATGACGTGTGCAGGGCGCGCATGTAGCCTTCGGTCTGCAGGATGCCGGGCATGATTTCGCCTTGTACCTGCCGGATGTTGTCCGCGTCGGTCTCGAGGTCGACGTACATCCGGAACCACTCGGGGAACACCGCGCGGTAGCCGCTCCACCGGCCTCGGGTGCTGCGAGTTCGCGCCAGCTCGAACATCCACTGCATGTCGTCGGGGTCGAAGCCGTAGAACTCCAGCAGCAGCTTCAGATCACCCTTGCTGATGCCGCCTTGACCCAGCTCGAGCCGGCTGATCTTGCTGTCCGCGCAGTCGAGTTCCTTCGCCGCTTCGGCTTGCTCACGGCCCGCTTTCAGGCGTGCGTGCCGGAGTTCGTTGCCCAGCTGGAGTCGCCGCACTGTCGGGGTTGCCATCCATCGCCTCCAGTCGGGATCCGTCGCGAGAAGTATTCATCAACCGCATCCACATTGGAATGACTCTATTGGGCGACTTCCTGATCTGCATTTGCGGATTTAGTCTTGCGATAAGCAAGTTTGAAATTGGGAGTCAAAACATGAATTTGCTTGAACAACTGGACGGGGTCGTGTTGTTGCTGCTCATGGCTTTGGTGGCGGTATTGCCGTGGGTGGTGGTCGTGCGGGAGCTGCCAGCTGTGCGGATGTGGCTCGCTCGGTGTCGGAATAGGCGCTCGATGCGGGAGATACAGCGGCAGACCGCGATTTCCGGAGGTCGGCGGTGAGCGAGCCGGGGGAGGTGCAGCGCCATTTCTGGCTGCCGACGCCGGATCCGGATGCGGGCGCGTTCGTCCGGCACGCCTTCCGCGGACGGCGCTGGGAGGGGCAGGCCAGCGAGGCGACCGTGTGCGGCAAGCAGGTCGCGATGGCCAAGCCGAGTGAGGTGGACTGGTGCAGCGCGCCAACCTGCTTGGACTGCAATGGGATTCTCGTCAACGAGCAGCGCGGTAGCCCGCCCGAGCGCTGCTGAAGACCCGGTTCGATGCTGACGCCCCCCGACCCGGCATCGAACCGGGCGGCCGGTCGGCGCTACGCCGCCCCTCCCCGGTGCGCTGACCGGCCGCATCCAAAAGGCCCGTGGGTCCTTCGTGACGTCGAAGGATCCACGGGCCTGGGGAGGAATCAGATTCTCGCGGCGGGTTTGGTCAGGACCTTGATCATCTCATCGATGGTGGAGATCAGCTTCCGGCTGTCGGCGGGGGCGAGGGTGTACCACTCGCGTCCGTCGCGGCCGGGCTTGCGCTGTGCCAGGTAGCAACCCGTTTCGATGGCGAAGAACTGGAGGTTGAAAGGCAGCGTGTGCATCCGGCGGACCTTCTGGTCGTACGCGCGGACGGTGAACAGACCGTCCAGGGTTCGCTTCGCGGTGAACGCCTGCGCGAGGGTTTTGGCGTCGTTGCCGCGAATCCCGTTGGCGGACAACGCCGAACCGAAGCTCCCCTCTCCGCCGCTCATGCGCTTACCGGCCCGGTCTAGCTGCTCGTACGGCACCGAAACCGAAACGCCTTCCCCACTGGCGATCCGGCCGAGCAGGTTCACCGCGTTGCCGGCCGGGCCACCGTGTTCGTGGCGCTTGATGCGGATGTCCCGCAGAGCGTTCTGCGCGTCGCCGTCGGCCTGGTACGCCTGGATCGTGCTGCGGCCGTGCTCCACCAGCACGGCGTTGAAGCTCTCACCGTCCCGGGAGTTGACGGCGACCCCGACCGCCAACGGCGGCCGGGCCAGCAGCTGGATGGCGTCCTCCAGGAACGGGTGCAGATCACCGCCGTCGAGCAGGCCCTGCTGAGCCAGCTGCTGCCGCCCGCGTTCGGCTGCCGCGCGACGATCGTCGTCGGTGGCCTCCACCGGAAACCAGCCGACCCGCAGCAGCGGGTGCAGCTGCAGGTCGAACTTGGTGCAGAGGTAGCTCGCGGCGGTGGGAGACAGGCTGAGTTCGCGTCCTGCCACGATCATCGTCCCTCGTTGGACCAGTCACCGAAGACGGGCGGAGCGGTCTTTTCCATGTCGTTGGTGAAGATGTCGTCCTGCTCCTGCAGCCAGCTGGGACGCTCGTGTTCCTGGTCTTCCTCGCCCTGCGGCTTGCCGCGGCCGGCGCCCCCGGCGCCGCCCATGCCGCCAGCAGCACCGCGCCCGCCGGCACTTGCAGCGGTGGAACCGCTAGCGCCCGGACCGGTCCCCGAGCCCATGCCGCCGCCGACGCCCGCACGCCCACCGGCACCGAGCTGCCCACCGGCACCGGCACCACGACCCATGCCGCCAGCGCCACCCATGCCACCGCGACCTGCGCCGCCCATGCCGCCGCGAGAACCAGCCCCGCCCGGGCCGCCGTTCGGCGACGGAGCCCAACGACCGTTGTAGGGGTTCTGCCGCTCCCAAGCACCGGTCTGCGGATTCTGCCGGTAGAGCGTCCCGTCCGGCCCGCGAACCAGCCCAGGCGGAAGCCCCTGCCCCGGAGTCGGATTCGTCCACACCGGAGAGGTCCCGGCCGGAGTCGGCGGCGAGTAGGACGGAACGTGACTCGGAGCCGAAGCCCACGAAGAAGAAGTCCCGGCAGGAGTGGAAGAAACCCCACCCCCGCTGTACCCGGAAGGAGTGCTCGACGAGTAACCGCTGGGGGTCTGCACGTTCGACCCGACCGGCTGCTGCGGCGGAGGCGGCGGCTGGTCAGCAGGCTTGAACTCCGGCATCCGAGCGATATTGGCGTCCGTCTGCGAGCTGTACCGCTCCATGGCCTGGTTGGCCTGCTGATTGGTGTCGACGTACGCCTGCTGGCGGTCTTCGTAGTCGCTCATCCACCCGGTGACCGGGTTCGAGTCGAGGCCCCAGTCCTCAACCCAACCCTTCTGCGGCGGATCGAGAATCGCTTCCTTCCCGCTCGGCAGAGTGTCGCCCTGCGCCGGAAGGGTCTGGAAGGCTTCGCGCTGGTAGGTCGCCTGATCCTGCAGCGCAGACTTCACACCGCGCGAAGTGGTGGCAGCTGCTTCAGCGAGCGGCTTGATCTCGGAGATCGAGGCGTTCGCGGAGTCAGCAGCGCGCCCCTCGTGCGCAGCTTCGGCGGCTCGAAGAGCGTCCCCGACATCAACGACCATCTGGTCGAAGGCTTTGGCGGCGTTCTCCCACATCTCCACGCCATTGTCGGTCGGCGCGGGAAGGTTGGCGGCGTCCGGAGAACCGCCCATCTGCTTGCGGTATTCCTTGGCGCTACTCGCGTAGCACATGTCAAGCATGTTCGCTATCTCCCCAGATAATCCTTACTTGGCCGCAGGCAAGGTAGGAACAGAAGCTTCAAGAGCTTTCTGCGTCAGCGAGCAGGGGGCCGAATTCCCCATGGCGAACGCGGCCAGCAGCTGGTTGTCCTTGCTTCCGAGGTACATCCAGCAGTTGCCGGTCTCAGCCGGGTTGGACCTGTTTCCCTGCACCGCCGGGTGGCCTGCGATGGTCAGCTCCTGGTAGTCGACGAAGATCGACTTGTTCTTGCGGTACTCCTCGATCGTGCCCGTCATCGGCCCCAAGGAGACGATGGTTGAACCATCCTCCGACTTCCAGGTGCACGTGGGAGGTTCGTCCGGGTTCAACTTCGGCTTGTCGTCGACCTCGCCAGATGGGTTGAGCCCCAAGGACGTGGCGGCGTCGGCGGGAAGCAGCTTGCAAAGATCAACCGCCGTGGCGTCCCGAGGGTCGCTGATCTTCGAGCCGGTCTGGTCCTGGTTCGCTTGCTGAGAGGGCTGGGTTTCGCTGCCCGAACCGCCGCCCGCACATGCGCCCAACAAAGCCGTCAACGCGATCGCAGTACCAACCAGTGCGCTTCGTTTCAGGGTGCTCATCTTCGCCATCATGCCGTGGTCACGCTTCACGTTGGACACCGCTCACATTGGAACCGGCCGCATCGTCGGTGCGGCGATACTCCTCCAGAGTTGCCTTGTAAGCATCGATCTTCTCGCCGAGCTTGTCGGTCAGCTCCTTCACAGCGATCTGGAGCGACCCCTGTTGTCCCACAGCCCTCTTGTTGATCTCCTCGAAGGCTTTGGTCGTGTACGTGTCCTTGGCGGTGAGCTCGCCAGCGAACGCTCCGTGGCCGGTCACCGAGATGCTCCGGACCAGCGACTGCGCGTCGTCCCGGATACCCTCGAGCTTCTTGATGGCGCCTTCCAGCGCGGCTGGGTCTACGCCGAACCCTGACACGTCTACGTCCCCCTTTTTGTGACACCTGTTGTTGCTGATCCATTCTCTGTGATCACCGCGCGTGACTACAGCAGATTGGATCGGTCAACACTATGGCGCTGGTCACCGTATCGAGAGGCCTGAAGCGCCTCGGCATTCACCTGAATGTCGCAGCGCGTGGTGGGTGCTAAGGCGTGTCGGCGACGCGAAACGGGGCTGGTCTCCGGGGGAGACCAGCCCCGTTTCAGGGGATCAGTGCCAGTTGGCTTCGAGAGCCTTTTGCAAGACCTCCGGTTGTTGCGGGCGCTTGGCCGTCAGGGTTGTCGGGCCGGTCTCCGGGGTTGGTTTGGGCAGGGGTTCGCACTTGGTGTCCGGGCCTTCGCCCGGTTGGCGCTGCGGGAGCTTGCCCGTGGACAGGTAGTCCGCGATCTGGTCGTCCAGGCAGGTGTTGCCACCCAGGGAGCCCGAATGGGTCGTGCCGCCGGGGAGGCTGATCAGGCTGGCGTTGGGGAAGCGCTTGCGGGCTTCCAGGGCTCCCGGGAACGGGGTTGCCGCGTCCAGCTCTTCGCTGATCAGGAGGGCGTTGTCGACCTTGCTGCCGTCCACCTCGACCGGCTTGCCGGGCTTGGCGGGCCAGGACAGGCACGGGGCGTTGTACCAGGTGTTGGACCAGGTCTCGAACGGCGCCTTCTCGTGGATGTTCCAGCTGTCCTTGCGCCACTGCGGCCAGCTCTGCGGCCACTTCACGTCCGTGCACTGGACTGCCAGGTAGACCGCGAAGCCGTTGTCGTCGCCTGGCGTGTTGGAGCGGTCGTAGATCTTCTTCAGCGTTTCCCAGTCGCCGTTGTGCACCCAGCCGGCGAACGCCTTGGCGCGGCTGTCCCACGCCGACTGCGAGTAGCCCGCGGTCAGGAACACGTCGACCCACTCGTCGGGGCCGATCACGCTGCCGGCGGGTTCCTTGTCGAACGCGGCCTGCTGCTCGTAGAACAGCTTCTCCACGTCCGCACCGCTGGTGCCCAGGTGGTAGACGTCGTCGTGCTCGGCGACCCAGTCGAAGAAGATCTTGATGTTGCGGTCGAAGGCGACGTCCTGGTTCAGGTTCGCGTCGTACCAGACGTCCTCGACGTTCACCACGCCGTCCATCACCACGCGCCGCATCCGGTCCGGGTGCAGGGTGCCGTAGACCTGGCCGAGGTAGGTGCCGTAGGAGAAGCCGTAGTAGTTGATCTGGTCAGCACCCAGCGCCTTGCGGATGCTGTCCATGTCCTCGACGGTGTCGGTGGTCTTGACGTGCTCGAGGAGCTTGCCGGTGTTGCCGCAGGCGCGGGCGTAGCCCTCGGAGCGGTCGCGCCAGGTCTTCTCCAGCTCCGGCGTGGTGGGCACGTAGTTCGGCCGGTCGTAGGAGAAGTAGTTCGGGTCGCAGGAGATCGCCGGCTCGCTGGATCCGACGCCGCGCGGGTCGAAGCCGATCCAGTCGTAGGCTGCGCCCGCGTTCTTGGGCACGTACGCGCCGAGCGTCGACAGGCTCAGCCCGGAACCGCCCGGGCCGCCCGGGTTGACCAGCATGACGCCCTGGTACTGGTCGTCGGGCACGGTGTGCTTGATCCGGGAGACCGCGAGCGAGATCTGCTCGCCCGCCGGGTCGGCGTAGTCCATCGGGACCTGCAGCATCCCGCACTCCGCGTCGGCCTTCTGCAGGTCCTCGTCGGAGCACTGACCCCATTGGATCGGCGTCGGGTCGAACCCAGGTGGTGCCGGGGCCGCGCTCGCGGCCACCGGTGACAAGCCTGCGAGCAGCCCGACCGCCATCGCAGCGGTGACGATTTTTCTCACGAATGCCCCCGTCCGTCCGGTTGTGCCCACTACCAGCGGTGAGCAATGTGGACAGTAAAAGGGATCAGCCGTGCCGAGGCTGCATGCTTGGCGAGAATTGGTCTGCCTGGGGGGAACTCCGGTCAGTACGAGCAGGTGCTGAGCATGCTCTGCAGGGCGGTCTTCTCCGCGGATTGCAGGGCCAACTGCCAGCGGTGCTTGGTGTGGATCCAGAACTTCGCGTAGCCGCAGTAGGTGTTGGTGCGCGGCGGCTTCCACGCTGCCGGGTCGCGGTCGCCCTTCGAGCTGTTGATCTCGGTGGTCACCGCGATCAGCTGCGGGCCGTCGAGGTCACGGCGAGGCCGTCGCGTCGGAATGTGCCACGCCGAATACCGCCGCATGACAGCACAACTACCGGTAGTTGAACAACGGCACGCTCGTCCGATGTGGATGCCCTGTCGAAAGGCCGCCGAATGCGGCTGATCGGTCTATTCAGGGGTGCCAGGGGCTGGGTTTGTCCGTTGCTGGGCGGGTTGGGTCGAGGTGGTGGGGTGCGCCGAGTTCGTCGGACCGGAGGGTGGTCAGACCTTCGGTGATGGATCGCATGATGCGGTCGCGGGCTCGGGCCGCGTCGCCGACCCGGTCGGCGGACAGGTCGCTGAGGTCGACCGGGGATCCGAAGTGGACTCGCAGCTTCGGTCGGCAACGAACTGCGCGCAGCCACGAGGAGAAGAGAATCCACAGGTCGCGGGCGCTTTCCACGGTGACCATGCCGTAGCACATCGCCTCGTGGGCACCCCACTGGCTGATCGGGACCACGGTCGCACCGGAGGCCAGCGCCATGCGGGCCACGCCGGTCTTCCCGCGCTCCGGCCACATGTCCGGTTCGAGGGTGATGCGGCCCTCCGGGTACAGCAGCACCGGGTGGTCGTCGCTGGTCAGCGCTGCGACCGCCTTGCCCATCGCCTCGGCCGCCGTGCTCTTGCCGCGGTCGACGCGGACGTGCCGGCAGCGGCGCAGCAGGCCGCCCAGCACCGGGGTGTCGAACAGGCCGCCCGTGGCCATGAAGCGGGGCGCCAGTCGGCGGGTCCGGCAGGCCGCGATCAGGACGAGGGGGTCCAGGTTGCCGATGTGGTTGGCGGCCAGCAGCAGCGGCTTGCCGAGCACCTCGTCCGGCACATCGCCGGTGATCTCCAGACGGCCGGTGACGGCGACGATGGCACGATCCACCCGCATCAGCGCACGCCACAGCAGCGGCGCGGCGCGGAACAGCTTCTCGCGGTCGGTTCGGCGTGTCGGCTCGTGCTGACCGGACGGGAGGGCAACCATGATGATTGAGGATCTCACGCCCGATGCCCCGTTCGGGGCACAACGCCCGAGAAAACGTCCGAATCGCCATCCGCAGTGGCTGTTGTGACGGGAGAGGCGGGTGCGGATACCGTGTGGGGTATGGCGAGCCGGACATCGAACGGGGGACGTGGCTCGGCGCGCAGCAAGAGCGCCACGAAGAGTAGCGGCTCCGGATCCCGCAGTGGCGGATCGACTCAGAGCAAGTCCCGCGCGAAGTCGGGCACTAGCAGCAGCCGGAAGAGCACGGCGAAACCGCGCAGCTCGACGCGTCGGCAACCGGCGAAGCGGAACACGCGGTCCCGCGGTGGCGGGGGAGTGGCGCGCGGCGTTGGCAGCGTGGTGCGGGCGATGGGCAAGACCCGGGAGCTCGACCCAGCGCACCGGCGCGACGGACTCGCGCTGATCTTCCTGGCCACCGCTGTCATCGCGGCCGCGGGCGTGTGGTGGCAGGCCGGTGGTCCGGTCGGGCACGGGTTCGACCTGGCGCTGCGCTCGGTCATCGGCTCGGCCGCGGTGGTGCTGCCGCTCGTGCTGCTGGTCACCGCGATCCTGCTGATGCGTACCGAGAGCACCGCCGAGGCCCGGCCGCGGGTGGTGATCGGGTCGATGCTGCTGATCCTCACCACGCTCGGTGTTCTCCACATCGCCAAGGGTTCCCCGCTGGAGCCGGAGAAGTGGCCGGAGGCCGGTGGTGCGCTCGGCTTCGTCACCGGCGGGCCGCTGGCGTACGGGCTCACCCCGTGGGTCGCCGTTCCGGTTCTGGTGCTGGTCGGGTTGTTCGGATTGCTGGTGCTCACCGGTACTTCGATGCGCGACATCGGCGACTGGATGCGCGGCGTCGGCTACGAGGACGAGGAAGACGAACCCGCGGAGCCGAAGCGGGCCAAGTCGAAGAAGGCTGCGGAGGCGGATCCGGCCGACGTGAAGCTGCGCCGTCCGTCGCGGCGGCGCCAGGCGGCGATGGCCGACGACGAGGACCCGCAGCTGTCCCTCGAAGACGTGCCGGAGGAGCCGACCCCGGCGCCCAAGCCGAAGGCCGTCGCTGCCGCGGTGCCGGCCCAGCCCGCGCCGGAGAAGCCGAAGAAGAGCGGCAAGCCGCAGATCAGCCGCAGCGTCGAAGGCGACTACAAACTGCCGCCGCTGGACGTGCTCACCGACGGCGAACCGCCGAAGAACCGCAGCCGCGCCAACGATCAGATGATCGAGGCGATCACCGCGGTGCTCGAGCAGTTCAACATCGACGCGCAGGTCACCGGCTTCACCCGCGGCCCGACCGTCACCCGCTACGAGGTCGAGCTCGGACCGGGCGTGAAGGTCGAGAAGATCACCGCGCTGACCAAGAACATCGCCTACGCGGCGGCCACCGACAACGTGCGGCTGCTGGCGCCTATCCCCGGCAAGTCCGCAGTGGGCATCGAGGTGCCCAACACCGACCGCGAGATGGTTCGCCTCGGTGACGTGCTGCGCTCCGACGAGGCGACCAAGGACGGTCACCCGCTGGTGATGGGCCTGGGCAAGGACATCGAAGGCCACATGGTCACCGCGAACCTGGCCAAGATGCCGCACCTGCTGGTCGCCGGTTCCACTGGTTCCGGTAAGTCCAGCTTCGTCAACTCCATGCTGGTGTCGCTGCTGGCGCGGGCGACGCCGCAAGAGGTCAGGATGATCCTGATCGACCCGAAGATGGTGGAGCTGACGCCCTACGAGGGCATCCCGCACCTGATCACGCCCATCATCACCCAGCCGAAGAAGGCCGCCTCCGCGCTGGCCTGGCTGGTGGAGGAGATGGAGCAGCGCTACCAGGACATGCAGGCCAACCGGGTCCGGCACATCGACGACTTCAACAAGAAGGTGAAGTCCGGCGAGATCACCGCCCCGCTGGGCAGCGAGCGCGAATACCGGCCGTACCCGTACATCCTGGCCATCGTCGACGAGCTCGCCGACCTGATGATGACCGCGCCGCGCGACGTCGAGGACGCCATCGTGCGCATCACGCAGAAGGCGCGAGCCGCGGGAATCCACCTGGTGCTGGCCACCCAGCGGCCGTCGGTGGACGTGGTGACCGGTCTGATCAAGACCAACGTGCCGTCCCGGCTGGCGTTCGCCACCTCGTCGCTGACAGACTCGCGGGTCATCCTCGACCAGCCCGGCGCCGAGAAGCTGATCGGCATGGGCGACGCGCTGTACCTGCCGATGGGTGCGTCGCGGCCAGCTCGCGTGCAGGGCGCGTTCGTCGCCGACGACGAGATCCACCGCATCGTCTCGTTCGCCAAGGACCAGGCCGATCCGGAGTACACCGACGGGGTCACCGCGGCCAAGGCCGCGGACAAGAAGGAGATCGACTCCGACATCGGCGACGACCTGGACGTGCTGCTGCAGGCGGCGGAACTCGTGGTGACCAGCCAGTTCGGTTCGACCTCGATGTTGCAGCGCAAGCTGCGGGTCGGGTTCGCCAAGGCCGGGCGGTTGATGGACCTGCTGGAGTCGCGCGGCGTGGTCGGCCCGTCGGAAGGATCGAAGGCGCGCGAGGTTCTGGTCAAGCCCGACGAGATGGAGAACGCGCTGTACGCGATCCGCGGTGGGCCTTCGCCGGACGACGAGTGACTTCCGCTGGTCATGGCTCGTGAGCATTTCGGGGTGCCATAGCGCCCCGAAGTACTCACGAGCTTTCAGCAGGCGGAACGTGCGGACTTCGTTCTTCGCGTTTTCACCAGCATTTTTCGCTGGTGTTCCCATTTGGTTAGCGCTACTCCGAATGCGCTTGGCGGATTGCGCTGAATGGAATCCTCGTGCGGGCCGAATTTCACGATCTTTGAGATAGTCTCCGGCGCGCTGACGGTATTCATCCGCCGCGGTTTCGTTGACCAGAAGATGGTCCAGATGCGCTCCGCCGATGACCGGAACGGGACCGATCTGCGCGAGACGATTGTGAACGACAAGTTCACCGTCCGGCCCGGGATGGCCGGTGTGCGGAAGCTGCCGGACGGCACGTACGTGATGGGCAACGAGGTCTGCAACTACGACCCGGTGCACATCTGCACGATCTGGACGCGAACCTCTCAGGACGGCTGGGACTTCGGCGACCCGTCCGACCTGAGCCGCGGCTGGCGCGAGACCCCATCGCCGGTGCAGCTCACCTACAACCAGGGCAGCGTGTTCCGGAACACGTCCCAATGCCCAGCAGCGATCTGGAACATCCAGATCTGCGACACCGCCTGAGCCGCGATCACGTCACCCGCAGCGATTACAGCGTTACCACCAGGCAGAAATCGCTGTCCTCCAACTTGGCAACCGGCTCACCGCCAGGCCACACCAGGCCGTCCGAGGGGCGGAAACTCTCCAAGCACGTCGGTACTCCTCAGTACTGTTCGTGCTGGCCAGAGCGCATTTCCGAGCAGTCGCCCAAGTCCCGCCAAGCCCCCGATATAAAGCACCTTTGACCAGCCCGCCCGTCGCCCCCAAAAGGAGGCCCTGCGCGCCACGGTATTGGTTGGGTCAAAGGTGCCCTTCACTTTGCAGAAATCAGCGGCGCAGCGTCGCGTGGGTGTGGTTCAGCTCGGAGATCGAGTGGACTCCGAGTAGTTGGAGGGTGCGGACGATTTCGGTGCGGAGGATGTCCACTGCCTTCTCGACGCCGCGCTCGCCGCCTGCCATCAGGCCGTAGAGGTAGGCGCGGCCGATCAGGCAGGAGTCGGCGCCCAGGGCGATTGCGGCGACGATGTCAGCACCGCTGGTGATGCCGGTGTCCAGCATGATCTCCGCGCGGTCGCCGATCGCTTCGCGCACCGCTGGGAGCAGCTCCAGCATGGTCGGCGCCCGGTCGAGCTGGCGGCCGCCGTGGTTGGACAGGATCACGCTGTCCGCGCCCAGCTCGACCACTCGGCGGGCGTCGTCGGGGTTCTGGATGCCCTTGACGATCAGCGGTCCGTTCCAGAGCTCGCGCAGCCACTCCAGGTCCGCGTAGTTCAGCGACGGGTCGAACATCGCGTTGATCAGGTCGTGCGCGGTGCCCGACCAGTGCCGGAAGGAGGCGAACGACAGCGGCTCGGTGGTGAGCAGGTTGAACCACCAGGCCGGGTGCATCGCACCGTCCATGATGGTCTTGAGCGTCAGCTCGGGCGGGATGGTCAGGCCGTTGCGGGTGTCGCGCAGCCGCGCGCCGCCGACCGGGGTGTCCACCGTCAGCAGCAGCGCTTCGTAACCTGATTCCTGCGCGCGCTGGACCAGGTCCCGGCTGGCCTCGCGGTCCTTCCACAGGTAGAGCTGGAACCACTTGCGGGCGTCCGGGGCCGCCGCGGCCAGGTCCTCGACGGAGGTGGTGCCCATGGTGGACAGCGCGTAGGGGATCCCGGTGCGTTCGGCGACGCGGGCCACCGCCGGTTCGCCCTCGTGGTTCATCATCCGCGTGAAACCGGTTGGGGCGAAGGAGAACGGCAGCTTCGAAGGGGCGCCGAGGATGGTGGTCGAGGTGTCCACCGACGACACGTCGCGCAGCACCGAGGGGTGGAACTCGACGTTGCGGAAGGCGTGGCGGGCGCGGCGCAGGCTGATCTCGGCTTCGGCGGCGCCATCGGTGTAGTCGAACACCGCGCGGGGAGTGCGCAGGCGGGCGATGGTCCGCAGGTCGGCGATGGAGTGCGCGGCGGACAGCCGACGCTTGGTGGGGTTGAACTGCGGTGGTTTGACCTGCAGGAGAGGACGCAGTTCGGACCAGCGCGGGAGTTGCCGGTTGACCATTCGAGCTCCCTTCGTCAGGCAGCGACGTTACCCGCGCGAACGGGTGCGGTGCGTGTGGTTTTCACCGCAGGGAGCCCGGAAACTGTCTGACGCACTCGTTTTGCGTGGCGGCGTCGGGGCCGACGACAGGCCCGGCCCGACCGTCCGAATAGGACAGCGGGCCGGGCTCGACCGTCAGCTGTTCGGGCCGAGGTGCACGACCTGGCCGGCGGCGTTGACCGCCTGGAACTTCGGCAGCTC
Source organism: Saccharopolyspora sp. NPDC002376 (assembly GCF_053593195.1). Taxonomy (NCBI): domain Bacteria; kingdom Bacillati; phylum Actinomycetota; class Actinomycetes; order Pseudonocardiales; family Pseudonocardiaceae; genus Saccharopolyspora; species Saccharopolyspora sp. NPDC002376. Next base: position 55,936 of record NZ_JBSFBZ010000011.1, on the reverse strand, counting down.
ACCGGCGGCCGAGGGCAGCTGCTGGATCTGCGCGTGCTCGACGGCCTCGGCGGTGGACCCGCTCACGCCGCCGAACTCCCGCACCGCGAAGTAGTAGATGTTCGCGGTGCCCTTGCACGCCACGTTGTTCCCGCAGGCCGAGTACATGTCGGCGCGGAAGTTGTCGTCGACCTTGCGGCGGTTGGCCTCGGTGAACCGGTCCTGCTTCTTGTAGTTGCGGTAGCCGAAGTCGTGCCGGTTGCAGCTGGGGCCGAACTCGAAGCCCAGCGGCTTGTCCGGCGACATGGAGCAGCCGTCCGAGGACCAGTCGAGCTGGTCGTTGTGCGGCTGCTCGGCGCGGGTCGTGGTGAAGGCGTCCAGGGAGAGCTCGAACAGGTACTTGTCGGTGGTGGCCTGCAGTTCGCCGGGGCTGAGGTCGGCGTGCGCGGTACCGGCGGTGAGCAGCAGTGCGCCGGTGGCGACGGCGGTGGTGACAAAGCCACGACGAGCAGGGGATCGTTCCACGGCAGGGCTCCTCGGATCCGAAGTGATCGCTCCCCGTGTTATAGCCGGTACGCGTGGTGTCCGTGGTGCGCTTGAGGGTCAACCGCGAGATCGGCCCCGAAGAACTCCACCGTTCGGGTGGCGGTGGTGTCGGAGCGCGATCAGTGCGTCCCGGTGTCAGGTGAGGGTGAGGAGCATTCGGGTGTTGCCGAGGGTGTTGGGCTTGATGTTGGCCAGGTCGAGGAACTCCGCCACGCCCGCGTCGACCGAGCGCCGCATCTCCTCGAAGACCTCGGGGCTGACCGGGGCGCCGTCGACGGTCAGGAAGCCGTGGCGGCCGAAGAAGTCCGTTTCGAAGGTCAGCACGAACAGCCGGGGCAGACCCAGCTCGCGCGCCAGTTCCACCAGTCGGCGCACCAGCCGGTGTCCGATGCCGGAACCCTTGACTGAGGGGTCGACAGCGACGGTGCGGATCTCGGCGAGGTCCTCCCAGATCACGTGCAGCGCACCGCAGCCGACGATGCGGGCCGGCTGGTCGGGTTCGGTCAGCTCGGCGACCCAGAACTCCTGGATGTCCTCGTAGAGCGTGACGAGGTTCTTGGCCAGCAGGACCTCACCGGCGTAGGTGTCGACCAGGGCCTTGATCGCCTTGACGTCGGCAATCCGCGCCCGCCGAATTTCTATCGCCGATGACGCATAATCATTCATACGGGCATCGTAGCGCCGTCGGGCGACGGATCGTGCATCACGCGCCGAGGTGCAGCGGCATCCGCGTGTTGCCGAGGGTGTTCGGCTTGATGTGCGCCAGGTCGAGGAATTGGGTCACGTCCTCATCCGGCGAACGCTTGATCTCGTCGTAGACCTCGGGCGGAGCCGGGGTGTCGGCGATCGGCAGGAAGCCGTGGCGGCCGAAGAAGTCGGTCTCGAAGGTCAGCACGAAGATCCGGGCCAGGCCGAGATCGACGGCTTCTTCGGCGAGCAGGGCGACGATCGCGTGTCCGACACTGCGGCCCTTGGCCATCGGATCGACCGCGACGAGTTCCTTGCCCGGCAACACCTTTCCCGCGTAGTGGTCGATCAGCGCCTTGATGGCGCGGACGTCGCGCACTCGGGCCGGGCGGATCTCCACTGGAGCATTCACATTAGGTAGGCCTAACCAAAGATGATCATCCTGGGGTATCGTTGCAGTCGTAATCTCGACCACCGAGCGCCGCTGTCATTTAGGTCCGGGTGAACGTCTGCTGCGCGAGAAATCGGGGTGAACGCCGGGTTCGAGCAGGGCGTCCGCGCCCGGACGTTAGGCTCGAGGCATGTCAGCCGAGCAGAATCACCGCCGAGTCGCCATGGTCACGCTCGGTTGCGCGCGCAACGAAGTCGACTCCGAGGAACTCGCCGGCAACCTGCACAGCCGCGGGTGGGACCTGGTCGACACCGAAGACTCCGCCGACGTCGTGGTCGTGAACACCTGCGGCTTCGTCGAATCGGCCAAGAAGGATTCCGTCGACACGCTGCTCGCCGCCTCCGACACCGGCGCGAAGGTCGTCGCCGTCGGCTGCATGGCCGAGCGCTACGGGTCCGAGCTCGCCGAGCACCTGCCGGAAGCCGACGCGGTGCTGGGCTTCGACCACTACGGCCAGCTCGCTGAGCGCCTCGACGACGTCCTCGAGGGCAAAGCCATCCAAGCGCACCAGCCGCAGGACCGGCGCAAGATGCTGCCGATCAGCCCGGTATCCCGGCCCGCCGCGGCCGCCGACGTCGCGGTGCCCGGCCACGGCTGGGTGCCCGCCGCGCGCTCGGTGGCCCGCCGCCGCCTCGACGACTCGCCGGTCGCCGCGCTGAAGCTGGCCTCCGGCTGCGACCGGCGCTGCTCGTTCTGCGCCATCCCGTCCTTCCGCGGCTCCTTCCTGTCCCGGAAGCCGGAGGAGGTGCTGGGCGAGGCCATGTGGCTGGCCGAGCACGGCGCCAAGGAACTGTTCCTGGTCAGCGAGAACTCCACCTCCTATGGCAAGGACCTCGCCGACCCGCGCGCCCTGGAGCTGCTGCTGCCGCGGCTGGCCGAAGTCGAGGGCGTCGAGCGCGTCCGCGTCTCCTACCTGCAGCCCGCCGAGACCCGGCCCGGGCTGGTGCGCGCCATCGCCAGCACGCCGGGCGTCGCGCCCTACTTCGACCTGTCCTTCCAGCACTCCAGCGAGTCGGTGCTGCGGCGGATGCGCCGGTTCGGCTCCACCGAGTCGTTCCTGAAGCTGATCGCGCAGATCCGCGAGCTGGCGCCGGAGGCGGGCATCCGCAGCAACTTCATCGTCGGCTTCCCCGGTGAGACCGAGGAGGACTTCGCCGAGCTGCAGGACTTCCTCACCCGTGCCCGGCTGGACGCGGTCGGCGTGTTCGGCTACTCCGACGAGGACGGCACCGAGGCCTCCGAGTTCGCCGACAAGCTCGATTCCGACACCGTCGACGAACGCGTCGAGAAGCTGTCCGACCTGGTCGACGAGCTGATCGCGCAGCGCGCGGAGGACCGCATCGGCAGCGAGGTGCGGGTGATGATCGAGCGCATGGACGACGACGAGTGCATCGGACGTGCCGACCATCAGGGGCCGGAGGTGGACGGCGAGTGCATCGTCGCTGATGCTGGAGAGGTCAGCGTGGGCGATGTGCTGCGCTGCTGGGTCGTGGACAGCGAGGGCGTGGACCTCGTCGTCACCCCGGTGGAGGGCACGCCCGCGGAGGACCGGTCCGGGGAGCGACCATGACGGCCGATGGTGCGTCATCCAATCCGCAGGTGGTGCGGACGGAGCCGGTGCCCGTGGTCAACATCGCCAACGCGCTGACCGTGTCCCGGTTGGTGCTGGTGCCGGTGTTCCTGGTCGCCCTGTTCTGGGACGGCGGGCACGACGAGCTGTGGCGCTGGATCGCCACCGGCGTGTTCGCGCTGGCCTCGATCACCGACCGCATCGACGGTGACATCGCCCGTCGCCGCGGTCTGGTCACCGACTTCGGCAAGGTCGCCGACCCGATCGCGGACAAGGCGCTGACCGGCGCCGCGCTGATCGGGCTCAGCATCCTCGGCGATCTCGGCTGGTGGGTCACGCTGGTGATCATCGGCCGCGAGCTGGCCATCACGCTGCTGCGCTTCTGGGTCATCCGGCACGGCGTGATCGCGGCCAGCTACGGCGGGAAGGTCAAGACGCTGCTGCAGGCGCTCGCGATCGGCCTGTACCTGCTGCCGTTCGGCGACTGGGTCGAGCTGCCGCGCTGGATCCTGATGGGCGCGGCGCTGCTCGTCACCGTCGGCACCGGGCTTGACTACGTGGGCCGGGCCATCCGGCTGCGCGCGGCAGGGCGGGCGAAGGCCGCCGCATGATCCTGGAGCCGATCGGTCTGCCGTTCTCGCAGGTGGGCGAGCTGCTCGACACGCTGCGCACGCGCGGCGAGACGGTCGCCACCGCGGAATCGCTGACCGCTGGGCTGGTCGCCGCTGCGCTGACCGAAGTACCCGGCGCCAGCGACGTGGTCCGCGGTGGGCTGGTCGTCTACGCGACCGACCTGAAGGTGGAGCTGGCCGGCGTCGACCGTGAACTGCTCGCCGAGCACGGCGCGGTGCACCCGCGGGTCGCGGAGCTGCTCGCCGACGGTGCGCGCACCAGGTGCCGGGCCGACTGGGGCATCGGGTTGACCGGCGTCGCGGGGCCGGATCCGCAGGACGGCGTGGCACCTGGGACAGTGCACCTGGGATTCGCCGGTCCGGGCGGCGCCACCGTGCACTCGGTGCGCTTGGCGGGGGACCGGCACCGCGTGCGGGCTGCGGCCGTTCGGGTGGCGCTGGAACACTTCGCGGACCTGTTGCGTTCATCCTGAAGGGGTACCGTGCGCTGGCGGAACGCGGTGTCCTGCGGAACGGGGTCGGTCGATCACCGGACGTTCGCCCTCGGCGGACTTGTCCACGATCGTTCTCGTTAGGGCCGTCGGATGAGTAACGTAGGGAGCGTTCACGCGTGGTGCACGCGGTAGGCGACGAAGGAAGGGAGGCGCGCGATGACCGTATTGTTGCGGGAGGCGGTCGGTGACCGACTGCGCCGCGCCCGGACCGCACAGTCTCGGACCTTGCGGGACGTTTCGCGCGCTGCCCGGGTGAGCCTCGGATATCTCTCCGAGGTCGAACGGGGCCGCAAGGAGGCGTCCAGCGAACTGCTCGCCTCGATCTGCGGCGCCCTCGACCTGCCGTTGCCGGAGCTGTTGGTGACCGTGGCCGGTGACCTGGACGAGACGATGATCGTTCCGTCGGGTGTTGACCGCGCGACGGACGGGGACCGCCTGGTGCCCAGCCTGATCGGCACCGAGCTCACCGAGACCGAGCTGGCCCAGCAGCAGCTGGCCGGTGCCGAGGCCGGCCAGGACGCCGAGCCGCGCGCTTGCGCGGACCGTTTGCAGCCGGTGCTCAGCCAGCGCATCAGCGCCCCGGTGCGCAAGCCGGGCGGTGTCGTGGTGGCGGCGTAAGATCCTGTTTTCGAACTCGTTTTGCGTGGCGGTGCGGGTAGCGGAACCTCAGCGCCCGCCAGGACTGCGGGTGCCCACCCTTATGTATGGCCAATACACGGCGGCTGGGCCGTCCTCGCCAGGCGAACGCTGAGAACCCGCGGCGGTGCGAGTTGCGAGGGTAGGCTATGCGCCTGGCGGTGCATCACAACAAAAGATGAAAAACCAGGATCGAAGACAGGTTCTAAAGCCTCGTCAGGCGGGGTCAAAACCCGAAAATCAGACGTCTGGTCGTGGGTGCCGGGACGGATCATGTCCGCTTTGGTGCTCACGGCCCTTTTTGGTACCCGGTGCGCGCCGCCCGGGGGTGGGCTGGTTCGATCTTAGGCGTGACTCCGGGGCAAGCCCGGAGATCTACCGTGTTTGGTGGAAGCGGGCACGACTACCTGACACGATGGAACCAGCCGACACGCCCGGTGCGTTGTGTCGGCAGTGGGGCAGCCGAGCAGCAGCAGAAGAAGGCAGGCGGAGGAGATGGCCAATCCGTTCGTGAAGGCGTGGAAGTACCTCATGGCGGCGTTCTCGTCGAAGGTGGACGAGCACGCCGACCCAAAGGTGCAGATCCAGCAGGCCATCGAGGAAGCCCAGCGGCAGCATCAGGCGCTTTCCCAGCAGGCCGCCTCGGTGATCGGCAACCAGCGGCAGCTGGAGATGAAGCTCAACCGCCAGCTCGGCGAGGTCGAGAAGCTGCAGGCGTCGGCCAAGCAGGCGCTGGTGATGGCGGACCAGGCGCGGGCCAACGGTGACGAGGCCAGCGCGCAGAAGTACGAGGAGACCGCGACTCAGCTGGCCAGCCAGCTGGTCACCGCGGAGCAGGGCGTCGAGGACCTCAAGACGCTGCACGACCAGTCGCTGGGTGCTGCTGAGCAGGCCAAGCAGGCCGTCGAGCGCAACGCCCAGGTCCTGCAGCAGAAGATCGCCGAGCGCACCAAGCTGCTCAGCCAGCTGGAGCAGGCGAAGATGCAGGAGCAGGTCTCGGCGTCCATGCGCCAGATGACCGAGGTCGCCGCGCCGGGCAACACGCCGTCCCTGGACGAGGTGCGCGACAAGATCGAGCAGCGCTACACCACCGCGCTGGGCCAGGCCGAGCTGGCGCAGAACAGCGTGCAGGGTCGGATGATGGAGGTCGAGCAGGCGTCCGTCGACGCCGCCGGTGCCAGCCGACTCGCGCAGCTGCGCGCTTCGATGGCCCCGGGTCAGCAGCAGATCTCCGGTGGTGCGCAGGCTCCGGCCGAGCCGGCGACCAACCCCCAGCAGCAGCAGAACCCGCAGGCCGGCCAGGCCTGAGCGAGCGCAGGGTGGGGCCGTCGCGCAAGAACGAGCTGGCGCAGCTGGGCGAGGCAGCGCTCGAGCAGCTGCGCGGTCCTGTTCTGTCCGAAGTTCGCCGGAAGATCGCCAGGTGGCGTGATCCGCGGGCGCGGGCGTTGCGGCAGCGCAAGCGGGTCAAGCGGACCGCCACGGCTGGCGCTGCGAGCGCTGGCGTGTTCGGTGCCGGGGCGGTGACCTCGGCGTCCGTCCCGGTGTTGTGGGAGTGGGGCGGATCTGTTGGTTTCTTCCTGCAGGATGTGACGACGTTCGGACTCGGTGGCCTCGCTGTGATCGGCGGGGCCACCGCTGTTGGTGCCGGGATGAAGTACCGGCGGCTCAAGAAGACACCGCTGCCCGAGGCGCCGCCGGAGCCGGTCGCGCTGCCGGCGTCCGGGTCGGCTGCGCGGGCGCCGATGCAGCGGCTGCGGGATGCCGAGCGGAGCTTGCACGGAGCGCTGCAGCAGTTGACGTCGGCGGGCGCGGGTAGCGCCGCAGCCGATGCGCGCGGAACCGCGGACGGCGTGGCAGCGGAGCTGCGGCGGGGCGCGGAGCGGCTGGTCGCCGTGGAAGCGGCGATCCCGCACGCGCCAGCGGGGGAGCGGGCCGCGCTGCGGTCGGACGTCGAGCGGCTCCGTCAGGAGTTGGACGAGGGCGTTGACGGCTACGGCGCGCTGGTGGCCGCTGCGGGACGCGCGGTCGCGGCCAGCGGGGCGTCGGAGCAGAATCACCTGTTGCAGGACGCAACCGACCGGTTGGCCGGGTTGGCTGACGGGTTGCGGGAGCTGTTCGGTCCCGAGGGGCGCAAGTAGATCTATGCGACACGCCATCATCGCTGGTAGCGGTGGTTCTGCTGGTGCATGTCTTGATTGTGCGATGCGAAATAGTAATCTTCCCTCGTCATCACAGGCCGTGACATGAAACCCGCCTGATCGGGTTAGCCGGGGGGAGGCGACGTGGCGTTGTGGACCGTGCACGGCAACGGTCGACGCCTCGTGCGTGATGCCGTGGTGGCCTCCGAAGAGCGGCTGAGCTGGCCGTTGACCATCGGTTTCGGCATCCAGCACCTGCTCGCGATGTTCGGCACCACCACGCTGGTCCCGCTGCTCACCGGATTCCCGGTCGGCACCACCTTGCTGCTGTCCGGCCTGGGAACCCTGCTGTTCCTCCTGCTCACTCGCAACCGCGTGCCCAGCTACCTGGGTGCCTCGGTGGCCTTCGTGGTCCCGCTGAACGCGGCGGCGAAGGAAGCAGGGGCGACTCCTGCTGCGCTGCTCGGCGGCATCGTCGTGGTCGGCATCGTGGTGTTCACCGTCGGGGTGGCGGTCAAAGCGCTCGGCGTGAGATTGCTGGAGTCGGCGATGCCGCCGGTGGTGACCGGCGCGATCGTCCTGATGATCGGCTTGAGCCTCGCCCCGCAGTCGGTGTCGTCCTTCGACCAGCAGCGGGTGCCGGCCTCGCTGACCCTGGGCACGGTCGTGCTGCTGATCGTGATCAGCCGGGGCATGGCAGCGCGGATCGCGGTGCTGATCGGCGTGCTGGTCGGCTGGTGCTACGCCGCGATGTCCGGTCAACTCGTGCCGGAGCGCCTCGCGGAGCTGGCCGACGCGCCCTGGGTCGGCCTGCCGCAGCTCATCGCGCCGCTGGTGCACGTCGCGGTGATGCCGTTCGTGCTGCCGCTGGTGATCGTGCTGGTCGCCGAGCACGTCGCGCACCTGAAGGCGGTGGCGGCGATGAGCGGCCGCGACCTCGACCCGCACGTCGGCGATGCGTTGATCAGCGGTGGGTTGGCGACCACGCTGTCGGGAGCGGCGGGTGGTTCGCCGCTGAGCAACTACGCGCCGAACGTCGGGGTGATGGCGGCGACGCGGGTGTACTCGACGGCGGCTTGCGTGGTGGCTGCGATCGCGGCGGTGGTGCTGTCGTTCTCGCCGAAGCTGGCGGCCCTGATCAACACCATTCCGATGGGCGTGCTCGGCGGCGCGACGCTGGTGCTGTTCGGGATGTTGGCCTTGGTGGGCGTGCGGATCTGGCTGGACGCGCGGGTGGACTTCGCGGACCCGGTGAACCTGGTGGTGCTGGGCACCGCGGTGATCGCCGGAGTCGGCGACCTGACGCTGCACGTCGGCGAGCTCCGCGTGACGGGCATCGTCTGGGGCTCGGTGGGCATCGTCCTGGTCTACCCGCTGCTGCGCAGCATCGCCGACAGCCGCAACAAGTCCCAAGAGGCCTGACGCTCAGTTCTGCTTATAACTGTCCGGACGTTCGTCCTCCTCCACCTCGTCATCGTCCGCGCGCTGTTTGCGGCCGGCGCGCAGCGCGCGGGCGAGCACGAGGTTGAACGCGAGCGCCACTTCCCGCGCACCCGGCGTGCCCCACTGGTGGATCGGCATGCACGCGCCTTGGGCCTGCTGCACGGCCAAGCGGTCCGGCAGCGCGACGGGCATGACCAGCGGTCCGAAGATGTCGCGCAGCTCGTCGATGCGGAACTGGTGCTCGTGCGACCGCGGCCGCACCCGGTTCACGATCACCCCGAGCGGCTGCAGCTTCGAGTTGGTGGAATTGCGCTCGGCCTGAACGGCCTCGAAAGCCCGCTGTACGCCGGAAACCGCGAAGATCGTCGGTTCGGTCACCAGCAGCGCGCGATCGGCGGCGACCAGCGCGGAACGGGTCAGACGGCCGAGCGAAGGCGGGCAGTCCAGCAGGACCAGCTGGTAGGGCAGCTCGCCGTCCTCGATCAGACCGTCCAATGCGGACAGCGCGGTGGTCAGCCGGGACAGGTGCTCGTCGTCATGGTGTCCGTTGTGGCTCTCGGCGTCCTCGGAACCGACCAGCACGTCGACTTCCTCGCCCCACGAACTGCCGGTCACGGCCTCCCGCAACACCTCCGGGCTCGGATCGGCGAGCACATCGCTGAGCCCCTTGGTGGTCTCCGCGGGCTCCAGGCACGAGGTCGCGTTGCACTGCGGATCGAGGTCGACGACCAGCGTCCGAACGCCACGACGCATGGCGGCCGAGGCGAGACCGAGCACCACGGTCGTCTTCCCCACGCCACCCTTGAGGCTCAGCACTGCCACGGTCTGCACGCACGTAGCCTACGTAACCCGATTTGCTTGATTCCAGTGGTTGGTTTGCTTGGCGGTGCAAGTAGCGGAACCTCAGAGGCTTTCTCGCTGCGGGATCCCGTTTTTATGCATGACCGATGCACGGCAAACGGGCTGTCCTCACGAGAAGGACTCTGAGAACCCGCGGCGGTGCAAGCTGCGAGGGTGGGGTATGCGCCGGGCGGCGGATGCGACATCTTTCGCGCGGTGCGAGCTGAGCTTCGCGGTTGCTGTTCACCACCGAAAGCACCTCCGGTGCTTGCCTGACGACGGCTGATCCGACGGGTTCGCCTCGCCGCCGTTCGTTGTGGTGGGCGGTGGTGGTTTGTCGGGTTCGGCTCGTTGGTGTTGCATCTGCCCGGACCGAGTCGGGGGAGGAGGGCTGGTCGGCTGGGAGGTGGCGACGACCCGGCATTACGCTGCTAGGCATGAGATCGGACGCCGTCCACCAGGTGCTGGAAACCGAACTCGCCGACGCCCGACGGCGGCGTGGTGGGGAACCGCCGCGCGTGCTCGACGTCGGTGGCGGCAGCGGGGTTTGGGCGGTTCCGCTGGCTTCCGCGGGTTGCGCGGTGACGGTGGTGGATCCGAGTCCGAACGCGCTGGCCACGCTCCAGCGGCGGGCGGACGACGCCGGGGTGGCCGACCGGATCACCCCGCTGCAGGGCGACACCGACGCGCTGTCTGCGCTGAGCCCGGAGGGCGGCGCGGACCTGGTGCTCGCGCACGGCCTGCTGGAGGTCGTCGACGACGTCGACGCGGCGGTCTCCGCGCTGGCTGCCGCGATTGCGCCGGGAGGCGTGCTGTCGGTGCTGGTCGCCAACCGCTACGCGACGATCATCGCGCGGGCGCTGGCCGGTCGGGTCTCCGATGCGCTGCAGTTGATCCAGGACGCCGATGGTCGGCTCGACGCCGCCTCGGACACCCTCCAGCGGCGGTTCGACGTCGACGGTCTCGAACAGGTGTTGACCGCTGGCGGGCTGAAGGTCGAGCTGATCCAGGGGCAGGCCGTGCTCAGCGATCTGGTGCCCGGCTCGGTGCTGGACAACAACCCGCGGGCGGCCGACGAGTTGGCGGAACTGGAGCGGATCGCGGCCGTGCAGTCGCCGCTGCGCGACATCGCCACCCGCCTGCACGCCGTTGCCCGCGCTTGATCGGCCACCACCGGATGTGACCGGCGTCGGTGGCGAAACCGGGGCATTGGCGGGGTGAGCTGGGGCGATGCGTTCTGGGCGGGGGCGGGCGCGCTGAGATCACTGCCCCGAGAGGATGATGTCGGCAACCTCGCACAGCTACCTGCCAGGACCGGGTAGTACTCGCGTCGCGGGAACCGTATCCTCAGTGGTGACGCCCCCAAGCGTTCGCCGGTCCCCAGCCGAAGTGAGTCGATCACTCCGGTCCGGCGCCACTGAGACCCCTGTGCCGGAGGAGGAGTCATGCCACTCTCCGAGCACGAGCAGCGACAGCTCGAACAAATCGAGCGCGCGCTCTACGCCGAGGACCCCAAGTTCGCCTCCACCGTGCGCGGAGGACGACTGCAACGCCCATCCCGACGTCGGCGACTGCAAGGCATCGCAGTCTTCGTGCTGGGATTGGCCCTGCTGGTAATCGGTGCGGTGATCCCGGCTCTGCGGCCGGCCGACATCCCCGTGTTGAGCGTGGTCGGCTTCCTCGTGATGTTCGGTGGAGCAGTGATCGTCCTGTCCGCGTTGCGCGGAGGTGGGGACGACAACGAACCGGTGCCGGAGAACGGTGGTACGCGCCCGAAGCGGGGCTCGAACCGCGGCAGCGCCGGACGGAGTTCCTTCGCCCAGCGCATGGAAGAGCGCTTCCGCAAGCGCTTCGAGCAGTAAGATCTCTCATCGAGCGATGATCGCCGCCAGGCCACGCACCTGGCGGCGATCATCGCTTTGTGCTGCCCGAACCCCGTGAGCACTTCGCGGTGCCACCGCGGCCCACGCTCGCCACCAGCCGAAAAGCCCCCCCCGCACAACCAGATCCAGACGCCGTGTCACCTCGGTGTGTCGGGCAGGGTGCCAATTCCTCGCGAAATTGGGCCAGCCCTTCACACGACCACCACCCCCCAAGGTGGCGCTACGCGCCGCTGCCATTTAGGCCCGGGTGACGGAGCGGGGGTCAGGGCTGGGGCGGAGGAGTTGGAGGACTGAGCGGGGGAACGCTCGGGAGCGGAGGTCGAGCGGGGTTGCTCGGCGGAGGCTGTCGAGGACGGTCTGCAGCGTTTCCGGCAGCGACTCGTCCGGCTGGCCGTTCGAGGAGTACCACTCACGTTCGACCGCCATGACCAGTGCTCGCATCGCCTTGGCCCCGGACTCGTCGAGGGCGTGGTGTTCGAGCAGCTTCGTCGCGACCTGGCGGGCTGTGTCCGTCGCCGCCGGTTGGGCTCCGCGGTCCCGGAACTCGTCGAGCACTTCCTGCCAGGCCAAACCAGCCGATCCCGCCGCTCCGCCGAAGATCGCGTGCAAGCGCTGCTTCCGCCGCACTTCCCGCGCCACAGCCGGAGCCGCGAGCAGCACGAGTGTGAGGACCAGCACGCCGATGGCGACCGGCCACGGGTTGCTCTGCTGGGTCTCCCGCAGATCCACCGGGGCCGGGTTGGCGCCCTGGTTGTCCTGCGGATCGCCGCCGGGCGTGGACCCGTCGGTCGACGGGGTGCTCGGCTGCGCCGGGTCGGGTGCCGACGACGGCTGCTGGGGCGGGTGCAGCTCGCTGTTCAGGTACTGCGGCAGCGCGGCCCGGCCATCGCTGAGCGGCGTCGGGTCGAAGGTCTGCCAGCCCCAGCCGGGGAAGTAGGCCTCCACCCAGGCGTGCGCGTCCTCGGTGGTGATCACCCGCTCGTCGCCCTCCCGGTAGCCCGCGGTGAACCCGATGGCCACCCGCGACGGGATGCCGACGGCGCGCAGCAGGGCCGCCATCGACGAGGCGTACTGCTCGCAGAACCCGCGCTTGCCGTGGAACAGGAACTCCGAGAGGGCGTCGCCGCCGCCCGCCGGGGCGGTTCGCAGGTCGTAGCGGAACCCGTTGCTCGGATCGGTGAAGTACCGGTTGAGCGCGACCGCCTTGTCGAACTCGGTGTCGGCGTCCGCGGTCAGGCGTTGCGCCAGGTCGGTGACCTGCGGCGGGATCCCGGTGGTGTCCAGGTACTCCGGCGCCACCCGCATCGGGCCCCGCGCTTCGCGCAGCTGCTCCGGCGACGGCTTGGGCACGACCAGCTGCTGGACGTAGGGACGGCTCTCCTGGTTGGTCTGGGTGAAGACGATCCCGGAGGCCGGGTCGTAGCGCCAGTTCACACCCATCCCGGACAGTCCGCGCGGTATGCCGAACACCGGCAGCCACGGGTCCCGGTAGCCGATGGGCAGGATCTGGACCCGCTCGACGTCACCGTCGCCGATGTCGGTGCCCTCCGGCAGCGGGAGCTGGGCGTTCGCCTCGACCCCCTGCGTCAGGCCCTCCAGCTCCCAGCCGCGTTCCGGGTCGAACTTGCGCAGCGTCAACGCCCGAAGGTACGTCGCTTCCTTCAGACCGCGGACGCGGAACAGCTCCACCTCCTTGTCCCGGTTGAGCTGGCCGCGCAGCGAGGTGAACGGCTGCAGCCCTATCCCGTCGGTGCCGCCGAACTGCTCGGGCACCGAACCGGGCAACCGGCCCTCGGTGCCGACGCCGGTGAACACCACGCCGGTGAGCAGCGCGATCACCCCGGCCGTCCCGGCCACCGCGGTGCTGGTGGGGCCGAACAGCGCGCGCGTCACCTGCACGCGGTCCTCGTGGCTGCGCCACCGGTGGTGCTGACCGCCTGAGGCGAGCAGCACGGCGAAGCCGACGCCACCTGCGACGAAGGTCCACCACGGCAGCATGGTGTCGGACAGCGATGCGGGGATCGCGAACACGCACAGCAGCAGCAAGCCGCTGACCGCCGGACTGCGCAGACCCACCACGACCAGGTCGACGACGATCGCGACCAGGCCCAGCCCCAGGCAGACCAGGGCCTGCAGCGCGGGTTCGGCGGGAACCGGCGGAACACCGGTGCGCACCACGTCGGCCGCGCCGGACAGCAGCTCGCCGAGCTCGGAGATCGCGGCCGGTCCGGGCAGCAGCCCGAGCACGGCCCGCTTGGCGAACTGGGAGCTGAGCACCACCAGCACCCCGGCCGCCTGGGCGGAGGCGGTCGCGTAAGGCGGCCAGTGCAGCCGTCGCCCCAGCACTCCGAGGGCTGCCACGACGACGATCACGAGCAGCGTGGGGAACACCCACCGGCTGTCGGCCAGCACCCCGGCGAACGACGTCGACGCGCACAGCACCGAGAAGGCAGCGGCGGCCGTGGCCACCAACGACGTGTCGATCGCGGCCACCATCCGGCGCTCGGTCACGGCAGCACCTCCGATTCCGGTGCGGTGGTGGTGCGGCACAGCTCCTGCCAGATCTCGCTGATCGAGGTGTTCGAACCGGACGCGACGACCACGGTCCAGCCCGCCGCGCGCAGCCGCCGGGCGGCCGGTTGCGGGTCGTAGCCGCCGTCGCCGTTCCAGGCGCCGACGTCGAGCAGCACCACGAGGCTGCGGGTCTCCTGCGGGCGGAGCTTGGTCAACTCGTCCACCGCCGCGGGCGTGGCCTGGCCCAGCACCGCGATCAACTCCTGCCCGGAACCGGGGTCGTGGCTGAACACCAGGTCGCGCTGCGACGACGCGCGCACCGCCGCCAGCGCGTCCAGCACCGCGTCGTCGTACCCGTCGCTGGAGGTCGCCGCGCCGGCGGCCAGTTGCGCGCCGTCCTCGGTGCTCACCTGCACCTGCTGTCCGTGCTGGTGCAGGTGCAGGCAGAAGCTGGCCACCGCGGAGACCGCCCACTCCAAGCTGCTGCGCGCGCCGCTACCGCGGTGCGCCGCCGAACGCCGGTCGAGCAGCACCGTCACGCCCGCGTGCCAAGGGCGCTCTTCGACGCGCACCATCAGCTCGTCGCGGCGCGCAGTGGACTTCCAGTGCACGCGGCGGATGTCGTCGCCGTGCCGGTACTGCCGCACCACCGCGTCGTCCTCGCCGTGCCCGGCGCGCAGCCGGGTCGCGCCGTCCTCGCCGGTGCCCAGCCCGGAACCGGCGGGCAGTCCGCTCAGCGGAACGACCTTCGGCACCGCGACGAGCCGACTGCGACCGGCCAGCTCCCGCTCGAACTCGGCCAGTCCGAACGGGTCGTCGATGCTGGTGCGCAGCGGTCCGATCTGGTGGACGCCGCGCAACACCGGCGACACCGGGTACTCCAGGACCGCGCCGCCGTGCTTGGGCACCGCGTCCAGCTGGAACCGGTGCCGTCCGCCGAGCGCGTGGGGCGTGTTGTCCTCCAGCATCAGCCCGCCGATCGGCATCCGGCCGCTGGCGGAGACATGCAGCTGAACGGTCGCCTGGCCACCGACCGGGATCCGCGTCGGCACCACTTCGCGCCGGGCGGCGACGCCGAACCGGGTTCGGCTGGTGAGCAGCAGGGCCAGCAGCGGCAGCGCGATCACGAACGCCGAGACCCGCAGGAGGTCTCGCTCGTCGAGGACCAGCGCGCAGATACCGGCGGCCACGCCCGCCGCCAACAAGCAGCGCCCGCGGATGGTCAGGCCGGAGAGCATCCTTACCTGCGTTCGCGGTCGGTGTCGCCGCGCGGCACCGGAGTCCGGCTCAGCAGCTGGCGCACCAGTTCGGTCGTCGAGCGCCGCGCGGCGCGGGCCTCGCTGGTCAGCACCAGCCGGTGGGCCAGTACCGGGATCGCGACCGCCTGCACATCGTCGGGGATGGTGAAGTCGCGTCCGGCCAGCGCGGCCTGCGCGCGAGCTGCCCGCACCAGCTGCAGCGTCGACCGGGGCGAGGCGCCCAGCCGCAGCTCGGGCAGCTGACGGGTCGCGGTCACCAGCTCGACCGCGTAGCGGCGGATCTCGGTGGAGACGTGCACCTCGCGCACGGCCTGCAGCAGGCTCTTCACCTCGGCGCCGTCGGCGACCGGGCCCAGGTCGGCCAGCGGATCGTGCCCGGCGTGCTCGTCGACCATCGCCAGCTCGGCCTCGACGTCCGGGTAGCCGATCGACACCCGGGCGGTGAAGCGGTCCCGCTGAGCTTCCGGCAGCGCGTAGGTGCCTTCCATCTCGATCGGGTTCTGGGTGGCGATGACCATGAACGGCGAGCTCAGCGGGTAGGTCTCGCCGTCGACGGTGACCTGCTTCTCCTCCATGCACTCCAGCAGCGCGGATTGCGTCTTGGGGGAGGCGCGGTTGATCTCGTCGCCGACCACGACGTTGGCGAACACCGGACCGGGGCGGAACTCGAAGTTCTCGGTCTGCCGGTTGTACACCGACACACCGGTGATGTCGCTGGGCAGCAGATCGGGGGTGAACTGGATCCGGCTCACCGTGCAGTCGATGGACTTGGCCAGCGCCTTGGCCAGCGAGGTCTTGCCGACCCCGGGCACGTCCTCGACCAGCAGGTGGCCTTCGGCGAGCATGGTGACCAGCGCCACCCGAACCACCTCGGGCTTGCCCACCAGCACCTGCTCGACGTTCGCGGCGATGCGCTGAACGGTGCTGTGCAGCTGGTCCACGTCGGGCTTCGTCGGCGAGTCGCCGTCATCGGTCGCCGGGGCACCGGACAGCTCCGTCCTGGGCGTCACGCCACCTCCTGGTCGTCGCGGTGCCCGGGGAGGCCCGAGCGGATTTCCACCGCCACTCGCGGGGCGCCCGCACGAGCGGAAAGCGCGCGAGTGTCGCTCAAGACGCCTCCATGTGCTCTGCCGGGCCAACCCCGCGCCCGGTGCTCGGCCGATGGCAGGTCCGGGGCGGCGTGCACGTGCAGTGTGCCAAACCGGTGGGGCCTGGCGGGACACCCGCACCGCTGCGGTGGCGACCGCCCCACTCCTCCCCACCGATCGGTCGAGATCGGGGTCCGGGCTGGACGGGCACTGAGCATAACCGCGTACCCGAAGGGGTTGATCAAGGTCGGTCCGCTGAGACCCCCCACTTCGGAAACACCGGGCACTACCTGCGCAAACGGTGTCGACGGGGGTTGCCGAGGTGGGGCGATTCGTGTTGACGGTGGAGCGAAGTGGGGTACTGTGGGGCGAGGTGGGGCAAACGGGGGTCCTACCGCTTTCGCCGGGCACCGCTGATCACGGCCGGTGAGGGTTTCGACCCGGGTGGTTCGCCCGGGCCGGAGTGCCGCTGCGGCGGGTCCGGGGTCGCAGGACGAGCGGCCCGGGGGCGGGGGAGGTGCACCGGGATGTTTCTCGGTACCCATCACCCGAAGCTCGACGACAAGGGGCGCTTGACGCTGCCGGCGAAGTTCCGGGAAGCAATGGCGGGGGGGTTGATGGTCACCAAGGGACAGGACCACTGCCTCTACGTCTTCCCGCGCGACGAGTTCGAGCAGATGGCGCGCAAGGTCGCCGAGGCCCCGTTCACCAACGAGGCGGTCCGCGCCTACCAGCGCTACCTGTTCGCCGGCACCGATGAGCAGGAGCCGGACGGTCAGGGCCGGATCAAGATCGCCACCGAGCTGCGTCGCTACGCCGGGCTGACCAAGGAGTGCGTGGTCATCGGCGCGATCAACCGGTTGGAGATCTGGCAGGCGGAGAGGTGGCAGAGCTACCTCGACGACCACGAGGAGGGCTATGCGCAAGCGTGCGAGGAGGTGTTGCCGGGCGTCTTCTGATCGGTGTGCGTGTTGACAGCGGGGATTCGGGTTTCGTGAGGCCTCGGTCCGCTCGGCTATCGCATGCCTGGTGCATCTTCCCCGGCACCAGGACGCGACGGGCGGGCGGGGACCTGACGGGATCCGGACATCCACACGAGACACTGGGATGTCAGAAACATGTCCAGCCGGATCCCGGCATCGCCGAGCCCCAAGCGGGCCGGCAATACCGACATCGCCACGCGCGGGCCTGCGGGCCCGCGCGTGCCGGTTGACGGAGCACGACGGGAACGGCACGCGGGAGGGAGGGACCGCCGTGGCCGAACAGCGGTATGAAGAGGGCGGGTCCGCCCGCGACAAGCACGTGCCGGTGCTGTTGGACCGGACGTTGGAACTGCTCGAACCCGCGCTGTCCCGCGACGGCGCGGTGGTCGTCGACGCCACGCTCGGCATGGGCGGGCACTCCGAGGCGATGCTGGCCGCGCACCCGGGGCTGACGCTGGTCGGACTCGACCGCGACCCGGACGCGCTGCGACTGGCCGGGGAGCGGCTCGAGCCCTACGCGTCGCGAATCCACTTGGTGCACGCCGTTTACGACGAGTGGGCCGAGGTGCTGGTCGACTTGGGACTGTCCGAGGTGGACGCCGCGCTGTTCGACCTCGGGGTTTCCTCTCTGCAGCTGGACGAAGCCGCCCGCGGTTTCGCCTACGCCCAGGACGCGCCGCTCGACATGCGGATGGATTCGGGCGCGCCGCGCACTGCGGCGGACGTGCTCAACACCTACTCCGCGGAAGAGCTGGCTCGGGTGCTGCGCACCTACGGCGAGGAGAAGTTCGCGGGCAAGATCGCTTCCGCGATCGTCCGGGAGCGCCAGAAGGAACCGTTCAGCAACAGCGCTCGGCTGGTGCAGCTGCTCTACGACACGGTGCCCGCGGCCAGCCGGCGCACCGGCGGCCACCCGGCCAAACGCACCTTCCAGGCGCTGCGCATCGAGGTCAACGCCGAGCTCGACGTGCTCGAGCGGGCGCTGCCCGCGGCGCTGGACTCGCTGGCGGTGGGCGGTCGGATCGCGGTGATGTCCTACCACTCGCTGGAGGACCGGATGGTCAAGCGCGCTCTCGCCGAGCGGGTGAAGTCGCGGACCCCGGTCGACCTGCCGGTGGAACTTCCCGGGCACGGGCCGGAATTCCGCTTGCTCACCAGGGGCGCCGAGGTCGCCGGCGAGCAGGAGGTCGAAATCAATCCGAGGGCTGCGTCGGTGCGGTTGCGCGCCGCGGAGCGCATCGGTGTGGGGAAGACATGAGCAGCGCGGGGCGTGCGGGTGACGTGCCCCTGACTGCTCGGGACGTCGGCGCGCGCGTGCTCCGCGGAGCACCCGCGCGGGTGTCCATTGAGGAACAGGAGGCGGCATGACAGCACCTGCACGCGCCAAGAAGTCCGCTTCGCGGTCGGGGTCAGGGGAGCGCGCGCAGTCGGCCGCCAAGAAGACCACTGCGAAGAAGACGACCCAGACCAAGACCACCGCGAAGTCCGCCACCAAGACGGACAAGCCGCGGTCGCGGTCGGCCGCGGCGGAACGCGCCTACGCGCGCCGCGAGGAGCGGCGGGAGCGTTCGACGCGGGAGCCGTCCGTGCGGCGACCGCGCCAGGTGCGCACCGGCTCCGAGGACCGGCGCCCGACAACGGCGAAGCCGAAGACCAGGGCGAAGCAGCTGCAGGAGCGGGTGTCGTTCGCGCGGCTGCCGCTGGTCGTCATGGTGATGTCGGTGCTGGCCGTCGGTCTGGCCGCGACGCTGTGGCTGTCCATCGCCGCAGTCAGCGGCAGCTACCAGCTGCAGCGCGGTGAGGCCGAGATCGCGCAGCTCAACGAGCGCCGTGAACGGCTGCTGCGCGAGGTCAGCTCGCTGGATTCGCCGCCGGCGATCCAGCGGCGAGCCACCGAGGACCTCGGCATGGTGCCCGGGCCGACCCCGGCGCACCTGGTGATGCAGCCGGACGGCACGGTGCTGGTGATCGGCGAGCCGGAGAAGGCTTCGGCGCCGCCGCCCCCGGCACCGCCAGCGCCTCCGGCGGGGGAGCAGCCGTCCGCTGAACAGCCGCCAGAGGTGGCGGCGGAGGGACGTTGATGGCTCGCAGGTCGACCAGGATCATCCGCGGCCGCACCGCGCGCACCAACGTCGCCGGTAGCAACCGGCGGCTGCGCGTGGGGCTGCTGGTGATGGTTGTCGCGCTGGTGCTCGCCAGCGCGAAGTTGATCCAGGTGCAGGGTTTCGAAGCCAGCGCGCTGTCCGAACAGGCCATGAAGCAGCGGTTGGACCGCTCGGTCATCCCGGCCGAGCGCGGGTCCATCATGGACCGCAGCGGCAACGTGCTGGCCTTCAGCAGCGAGGCCCGGCAGCTCTACGCCAACCCGCGCCTGCTCAACAAGGAGCTCGACGAGCAGCACGCGAAGGACCCGAGCAAGCCGACCGCGGCGGAGTACAAGCAGGAGATCGCCCGCTTCATCGCGCAGGAGCTGCCGGGCGTGATCTCCGAGCAGGAGGTGCTCGACGCGCTGTTCCGCGACGTCGGGTTCACCTACTTCGGCCCCAAGATCGACCCGGGCAAGGCGCGGGAAATCACCACGAAGTACCCGCAGATCGGCTCCGAGTACCAGGCCACCCGCGAGTACCCGGGTGGTGACCTGGCGGCGAACATCATCGGTGCGGCGAACTGGCGCAAGGACGAGGTTCCCGGCAAGCTGCGCGGCCAGATCGGGCTGGAGTCCTCGATGGACTCGGTGCTGGCGGGCAAGGACGGCCAGCAGGTCTCCGACACCGCGCTGGGCTCGAACCTGGTCATCCCCGGCACTCAGGAGCTGGAGCCGGCGGTTCCGGGGTCCGACGTGGAGTTGACCATCGACTCCGACGTGCAGTTCATGCTGCAGCGCGAACTCGCCGACTACGCCCGCACGGCGCAGGCCAAGAACGCCAGCGCGGTGGTGCTTGATGCCAAGACCGGTGAGGTTTACGCGCTGGCCAACGACAAGACCTTCGACCCGAACGGCGAGTGGGGCGAGGACACCGGCAACCCGGCGGTGACCACGCCCTACGAACCGGGTTCGGTGGCCAAGCTGATCACTGCGGCCGGGGTGATCGAGGACGGGATCATGAAGCCCGACACGGTGCTCCAGGTGCCGGGCAGCATCAAGGTCGCGGACCGCACCGTCAGCGATGCGTGGCCGCACGGCACCATCCCGATGACCTTCACCGGCGTGATGGGCAAGTCCTCGAACGTCGGCACGCTGATGGCCGCCCAGCAGCTCGGTGAGCAGCGCTGGTACGACTTCGCCCGCGCCTTCGGGCTGGGGCAGCGCACCGGTGTCGGACTGCCGGGCGAGAGCGGCGGAACCCTGCCGCCGCCCGACCAGTGGTCCGGCTCGTCGTTCGGCAACCTGCCGATCGGCCAGGGCCTTTCGATGACCGTGCTGCAGATGGCCAGCATGTACCAGGCGATCGCCAACGACGGCGTCCGGGTGCCGCCGCGGATCATCTCCGCGGAGATCGGCCCGGACGGCAAACGCGTCGAACGCCCCCGCCCGGAGGGTGTTCGCGTGGTCAGCCCGGAAACCGCGCACACGGTGAAGGACATGCTGCGGTCGGTGGTCCAGGAGGGCCCGAAGCCGAACAACGGCACCGGCCCGGCCGCGGCGCTGCCGGGCTACCAGGTCTCCGGCAAGACGGGTACCGCCCAGCAGTACGACCCGGCCTGCAAGTGCTACAGCAACTCGAAGCACTGGATCACCTTCGCGGGAGTCTTCCCGGCGGACAGCCCCCGCTTCGTGATCGGCCTGATGCTCGACCGCCCGGCCTACGGAAGCCAGGAAGGCTCCACCGCGGCGCCCCTGTTCCACAACATCGCGTCCTACCTGGCCCAGCGCTACCAGCTACCGCTGTCCAAGGAACAAGCCCCGGTCCAAATCCTCCAACTCCCGACTCCGTGACCAGAGGGCGTGCTGCCGGGTAGCACGCCCTCTTAGAACCTGGTTTTGAACTCGTTTTGCGTGGCGGTGCGGGTAGCGGAACCTCAGCGCCCGCCTGGACTGCGGGTGCCCTGACTTATGTATGCCAATACACGGTGTCAGGGCCGTCCTCGCCAGGCGAACGCTGAGAACCCGCGGCGGTGCCAGTTGCGAGGGTGGGCTATGCGCCTGGCGGCGCATCAAAGCAAGAGATCAAAAACAGGCACTTCGGCATCAGGCCTCGTTACCGGGGTTTTCGGTCGGGGCGTTGGCTCGGGACAAGGTCAGGAAGAGGGCTGCCGCTGCGAAGCCGCAGCAGGACAAGAGGTAGAGGCCTGCTGATGGGGAGTCGAGGGTGGTCTCGATCCAGTTCTTGGCGACTGGGGCTACGAATCCGCCTAGGTTGCCCAGCGAGTTGATCAGGCCGATGCCCGCTGCTGCGGCCGTTCCGGTCAAGTAGGCCGCTGGGAAGGTCCAGAAGACCGGTTGGACCGAGATGTATCCGGCCGCCGCTATCGACAGTCCGGCGATCGCCAGGACCGGAGTGGCGAAGTAGGCCGAGGCCGCGATGCCGACCGAGCCGCCTGCCACGCACGCTGCGGCGACGAAGCGCTTCTTCGGTTGGGCGAGGCGGTCGGCGCTGGTGGACACCGCGATGTTGACCAGCAGCGCGATGGTCCACGGGATCGCCGTGACCAGGCCGACGAGCAGTCCGACCTCGGTGCCCACCGCATCGGCCACCTGCGTAGGCAGGTAGAAGGTCATGCCGTACACGCTGCACTGGATCAAGAAGTAGATCAGGCAGAAGTACAGCACCCGCGGATCGAGCAGTGCGGTCCGCAATCGGTGCGGGCCGTGTGCCTGTTTTGCCTCGGCTTCCTGGTCGACCGCGTTCTGCAGCGCGTGGCGCTGGTCCTGGGTCAGCCACTTCGCGTCGGCTGGTTTGTTGTCCAGGTAGAAGAACGCCCACACCCCGACCACGCAGGCGATCAGGCCTTCCACTGCGAACATCCACTGCCAGCCGAGAATGCCGGCCACGCCGTCGAGTTCCAGCAGCAGTCCGGACAGCGGTCCGCCCAGCACCGAGGCGAGCGGGATGCCGAAGTAGAACAGCGCGTTGCAGCGCGCCCGGTAGGCGTGCGGAACCCAGTGGGTGATGAACAGGATGACGCCGGGGAAGAAGCCGGCTTCGGCCACGCCGAGCAGGAATCGCAGCAGGTAGAACAGGAACTCGTCGTTGACCAGGGCCATCGCGGAGGAAATCAGGCCCCAGGTGACCATGATCCGGCACATCCACCAGCGGGCGCCGACCCGCATCATGATCAGGTTGCTGGGCACCTCGAACAGCGCGTACCCGATGAAGAACAGCCCTGCGCCGAGCGCGTAGGACGCTTCGGAAATGCCGGTGTGCGCCTGGAACTCCTCCTTGGCGAACCCGATGTTCACGCGGTCCAGGAACGCGATGACGTACATGAACAGCAGGAACGGCAGCAGTCGGACCATGACGCGCCGGATTGCGGTGGTCAGCGCCTCGCCGGACGCCCGTTCGCCGGTGTGCACCCTGCCTCCTCGTCGAGGTAGTGGTACGAAATTCCGAACACTGTCCGTGATGTGGATCACGAGCCTAGGGTCGCCGCTCGACGCGAGTCAATCAGCCGTTCGGTATAGCAATCGCTGTTCGAAATCGCGGATGGGCCGTTGCGTCGCGATGATCGAGCTGGTTACGTCGCAGCGACGGGTCAGGTACTCAGCGAGGAGGGTGCATGCCGCGGCGCAGCGCGAGTTGGTTCGGAGCACACGGGAGGGCCGGGATGACCGCCCGGTCCTGGGTGAAGAACCAAGGCTACAGCGAAGAGGTCTTCGACGGGCGTCCGGTGATCGGCATCGGAACCACCTGGTCGGAGCTCGCGCCCTGCAACGCCCACCAGCAGCGGATCGCCGAGGCGGTCAAGCGCGGGGTGTGGCAGGCGGGCGGGTTCCCGCTGGAGTTCCCCAACATGGCGTTGGGGGAGACGTTGATGCGGCCGACCACGATGCTCTACCGGAACCTGCTGGCGATGCAGGCCGAGGAGACCATCCGCGCCAACCCGCTGGACGGCGTGGTGCTGCTGTCCGGCTGCGACAAGACCACGCCGGGTCTGCTGATGGCCGCGTCCAGCGTCGACCTGCCGGCCGCGATGCTCACCGGCGGTCCGATGCTCAATGGCAAGTACCGGGGCGCCGACATCGGCTCGGGAACCGCTGTGTGGCAGGCGGAAGCCGACCTGGTGGCGGGGCGGATCACGCAGGACGAGTGCTACTTCATCGAGGGCTGCATGTCCCGCTCCAACGGGCACTGCATGACGATGGGCACCGCTTCCACGATGGCGTGCATCGTCGAAGCCCTGGGCATGCAGCTGCCGTACGCGGCGTCCTGGCCAGCGGTCGACGCCCGCCGCTACGCCGCCGCGCAGCAGACCGGCCAGCGCATCGTCGAGATGGTCGAGGAAGACCTCAAACCGTCCGATGTGCTCACTCGCGACGCGTTCCGCAACGCCATCCGCGCCAACGCGGCCATCGGCGGGTCGACCAACGCCGTCGTGCACCTGATCGCGATCGCCAAGCGGGTCGGGGTGGAGCTGACCGTCGACGACTTCGACACTGATACCCGGGACGTGCCGACGCTGGTGAACCTGCAGCCCAGCGGCCAGTTCCTGATGGAGGACTTCTGCTACGCGGGTGGATTACCTGCGGTGCTGAAGGAGCTCGGCGACCTCGTTGAGCGGTCGGCGATCACGGTCAACGGCCGGTCGATGGGCGAGAACATCGCCGACGCCGAGGTGCACAACCGCGAGGTGATCACCCCGTTGGACGAGCCGTTCCAAGCCGTTGGCACCGGAACTGCGGTGCTGCGCGGATCGCTGGCGCCTCATGGCGCGGTGGTCAAGCAGTCCGCGGCGTCGGCCCGGCTGCTGAAGCACTGCGGCCCGGCGATGGTGTTCGAGGACGTCGACGAGTACTACGCGGTGTGCAAGGACGACGACCTGGACGTCGACGAGAACACGGTGCTGGTCATCCGCAACGCGGGCCCGAAGGGCTACCCCGGCATGCCGGAGGTGGCCAACGTGCCGGTGCCGAAGAAGCTCCAGGACCGCGGTTTCGACGACATCGTGCGCATCTCCGACGGCCGGATGAGCGGCACCGCCTACGGCACGGTGATCCTGCACGTCACCCCGGAAGCGGCGGCGGGCGGCCCGCTGGCCTTCGTCCGAACCGGCGACCTGATCAGCATCGACGTGCCCAACCGCCGCCTCGATCTGAACATCTCGGACGAGGAGCTGGAACGCCGGAGGGCGGAGTGGCAGGTGCCGGACAACCCGCACCCGCGTGGCTACCAGCGCCTGTACCACGATCACGTCCTCCAGGCCTCGGAAGGAGCGGACCTGGACTTCCTGGTCGGCAAATCCGGCAGCTACGTCCCCAGGGACGGCCACTGACCCGCGGCCTCCGTCGGCGAATCGAGTCGCGTCGCTCGTGGAGCGGAGGTCTTCGGGGCCGTCAGTGCAGCCAGCAGAGCCACTCTCGCAGCTGGCAGCGGAGCGACGCTGGTGCGACTTCCTCGGATTGACCATCAGCAGTCGTGAATGGGACGCGCAGAATCAGCGAACAGTTCCCGGAGGGATCAGGTTTGTGCTGATCAGGACATTCCGGATGGGCGGGGGCGCTTGAGGGGGACCGGTGGAGTCGTCGTTCGTCAGCGAGTGACCAAGTCGTCGGGGAGTCCCAACTCCGGACGAAGTCGGGACTCCCGTCCGTCCGTTGTGGACGAAGGCTGCGGTCAGCCGCGGCCCGGGACCTGCGGGTCGCTCCAGCGGAGGTAGTTGTTGTAGTAGGAGACGTCGTCGCCGTGACCGACCGCGCCTCCGACGCTGGTGGCGTAGAAACCGCCGTTGCCGTCGGCGATGCCGACGTGGCCGTACTGGCTGGTGTTCCAGTAGACGAACGCGCCCTTGGGTGGTGCGGAGCCGTCGGTGTGGGCTTTGCCGGCGTTGACGGCGCCGTTCCAGTGGTCGATGGCGGACGGCCAGACGCCAGTGGTGCCGTAGGCGTTCTCCGCGGCCATCTCGCAGTAGCCCTCGAGGGAGCTGTCGCCGATGCGGGCCTTGTACCAATCGATGGCACCCTGCGCGGTGCCGTCGCCGGGTGAGGCGATCTGAACTGCCTGCGGGGCGGGCTCGGCGAGCACGGCCGGGCTGGCGAGCGGGGCGAAGGCCAACGCCGCACCAACGCCGCAGGCGCTGGCTAATCGCGCGATACGTCGAATGTTCACGAGAACCTCCCGAAAATCGTTGATAAGCAACATTCAGGAGGGATACGCTAGCGATCACGCCTGCGGAGCACCAGCAAGATGCCCTGAACAGCCGATTAGCGCCATCAGTGGGCAAACCGCGACTCAATCATCCTCTTGCTCGGATTGATCTTCCTCTCCTCGGCGATGTTCTTCTTCCGGATCACCCCGTGGCCGCAATTCGTCGTCACGTATGGAGCCGTTGTATTCGTCCTGTTCGGGCTGATCTCCGCGCGCCCGATCCTGCGTCGAATATTGCGGTTCCTCTCGGGTTCATTGGCGCTGGGAGCCGCTCTCGGTGGTCATCATCTACGACCCGATGTGGCTGCCGGCGGAGGTGGTGCACATCAAGGGCTATCCACCGTCGGTGCAGTACGTGGTCGATGACGGGGACAACTATTCGACGATCCTGAGCCAGGATCGAAGGGTGGTCCGAATAGTGAAGCAGGACGATGTCCCGGGGAGGGCCCTCTGCAATGACAATCGGGCGACCGGCTATCTGGAATATTCTCATGAGGCAGAGGTGAATCTGCTCGATCGACTCGGTGTCACCAAGCCCCCGGGGCCGAGTGGAGGAATGTCCGCATGCGACGACGTCTTGGCGGCCGGCGTCGGGAATTCGAAGTGAACTGATGGCCCTTCGCTGCGCCTGCGGGTGATTTGTTCGGCGGTGGAGCCTCTCGATCCGAGACGGCGTCGCGGAGCGACGTCGGCGGGTGGTGGGGCGACCATGGGGATGCGGGTTCGGGGGGTACCGGTAGCCTGTCGCGACGTGCCTTCCGCGGTTGCCACAGCTCCGCCGCGCCCTTCCCACGTGGAGCCGGTGGAGATCGAGAAACTTGCCGACCACATCGGCGCGCGAGTGCTTCGCGCCCCAGGTCGGAGCGCTACCCCCGTGCCGGTGTCCGGGGCGACGCTGCGTGCTCAGCACGTTCGCCCCGGTGACCTGTTCGCCGCCTTGCCCGGTACTCGCGTGCACGGTGCGGACTTCGCCCAGGGCGCACTGGAATCCGGTGCTGTGGCGGTGCTCACCGACCAGGCCGGCGTCGACCGGGCGGAGCTCGCCGAGCACCCGGCCGTCGTCGACGGCAGCGTGGCCGTGCTGGTGCACGACGACCCGCGCGGCGTGCTCGGGTCCGCTTCGGCGTTGATCTACGGCGACCCGTCGAGCCGGCTGAAGATCCTCGGGGTGACCGGTACCTCCGGCAAGACGACCACGTCCTACCTGCTGGAGTCCGCGCTGCAGGCCGCCGGGTTCTGCACCGGGCTGGTCGGCACCGTGGAGACCCGCATCGCCGGTGAGCGGCTGGACAGCGCGTTCACCACCCCGGAAGCTCCCGACCTGCAGGCGCTGCTCGCGGTCATGGTCGAGCACGGGGTCACGTTCGTGCCGATGGAGGTCTCCAGCCACGCGCTGGCCATGGGCCGGGTGTCCGGCACCCGGTTCGCCGTCGGGGCGTTCACCAACCTCTCCCAGGACCACCTGGACTTCCATCGCGACCTGGAGGACTACTTCCAGGCCAAGGCGCTGCTGTTCGACGGCCGCGCCGAGCACGAGGTCGTCTGCGTCGACACCGACTGGGGACGCCGCCTGGTCAAGGAGGGCACCATCACGGTGTCCACCGAGGGCGACGCGAGCTGGTCGGCCACCGACGTGCAGGCCTTCGCCACCGGCGAGCAGGCCTTCACCGCGCACGGACCCGACGAGCTCGAGCTGCACATCCGGCTGCGGCTGCCCGGGCCGTTCAACGTCGCCAACGCGCTGCTGGCCATCGGCGTGCTGCACGCCGCCGGGGTGCCGACCTGGGCGATCGAGCGCGGGCTGGCCGAGGTCGACGTGCCCGGCCGGATGGAGCGGGTCGCGCTCGGGCAGGACTTCACCGCCGTCGTGGACTACTCGCACAAGCCCGGCGCGGTGTCCGCGGTGCTCGACGCGGCGCGCGCGCAGGTCGACGGCAACGTGATCGTCGTGCTGGGCTGCGGCGGCGACCGGGACGTGGCGAAGCGGCCGCTGATGGGCGAGGCTGCCGCCCGCCGGTCCGAGCTCCTGATCGTCACCGACGACAACCCGCGCAGCGAGGACCCGGCCGAGATCCGGGCCGCCATGCTGGCCGGTACCGAGGAGGTGCCCGCCGACGAGCGCGGCGAGGTGCTCGAGATCGGCGACCGGCGCGCCGCCATCGCGGCTGCGGTCGAGCGCGCCGCGCCGGGCGACATCGTCGTCGTCGCAGGCAAGGGCCACGAAACCGGGCAGGAGGTCGCGGGGGTCGTGCACCCGTTCTCCGACCGGGAGGAACTGGCCGCCGCGCTCCGCCATAGGCTTGGGGACCCAGAAGGGACCGATGTTCGTCGGGGGCAGGTCAACGAGGAGGCGTAGCGGGCGCGGAGTCGCGTTCGTGCAAGCCGACCGGGTGCGGGTGAGCCCGCAAGACGGAGTGGAGGCAAGTTGATCCGGCTCAGCCTCGCCGACATCGCGCGTGCGGTGGGTGGCGGGCTTCATCGTGCGGAAGGTTCGGAGACCGTCACCGCGGGCGTCGAGTTCGATTCCCGCAAGGTCGAGACCGGCGGGCTGTTCGTGGCCGTGCCGGGCGAACGGGTCGACGGGCACGACTTCGCCGCGCAGGCCATCGCCGACGGCGCGGTGGGCGTGCTCGCCGCGCGCGAGGTCGACGCGCCGGCGGTCGTGGTGCCGCCGATCCCCGACTCGGACCGCTCGGGCGCGCTGGCGCTCGCCGGGGACGAGGACGGCTCCGGCGCCGCGGTGCTGACCGGCCTGGCGAAGCTGGCCAGGTACGTGGTCGACCGCCTGCCGCAGCTCACCGTGGTCGGCGTGACCGGTTCGTCCGGCAAGACGTCGACGAAGGACTTGATCGCGCAGCTGCTGGAACCGATGGGTTCCACGGTCGCGCCGCCCGGCTCGTTCAACAACGAGCTCGGGCACCCGTGGACCGTGCTGCGCGCCGATGAGCAGACCAAGCACCTGGTGCTGGAGCTCTCCGCGCGCGGCGTCGGGCACATCGCGAGCCTGTGCGAGGTCGCGCCGCCGCACATCGGCGTGGTGCTCAACGTCGGGCACTCGCACGTCGGCGAGTTCGGCTCGCAGGAAGCGATCGCGCAGGCCAAGGGCGAGCTGCCCGAGGCGCTGTCCGCGGACGGCGTCGCGGTGCTCAACGGCGACGACCCGCTGGTCGCGGCGATGGCCGAGCGGACCGAGGCGCGCGTGGTGCTGGTCGGGGAGCGCCCCGACGCGCACGTGCGGGCCGAGGACATCGAGGTCGACGAGCTGGCGCGGCCGACGTTCACGCTGGTCACCGCCGAGGGCTCGGCGCGGGTGACGTTGCCGCTGTTCGGCGAGCACCACGTCGGCAACGCGCTGGCCGCCGCTGCGGTCGCGCTGGAGCTCGGTGCGAGCCTCGAGGAGGTCGCCGAGCGGTTGGGCTCGGTGCAGCGGGTGTCGGCGCGGCGCATGGAGGTCAGCAAGACCTCGGACGACGTCACCGTCGTCAACGACGCGTACAACGCGAACCCGGAGTCGGTGCGCGCCGCGCTGAAGACGCTGGCCGCGATGACCCGCGGTCGGCCGGGCCGGGCCTGGGCGGTGCTCGGGCCGATGGGCGAACTCGGCGAGTCCGCCACCGAGGCGCACGACGAGATCGGACGGTTGGCCGTCCGGCTGAACATCGACCGCCTGGTGGTGGTCGGCGAACAGGCCCAGGTGATGCACCAGGCGGCAACGCTGGAAGGGTCGTGGGGAGAGGAGTCGGTTCTGGTGCCGGACGTCGATGCGGCTGTCGCGCTGTTGCGCGCCGAGCTGCGTCCCGGTGACGTTGTCCTGACCAAGGCGTCGAACTCCGCCGGGTTGTGGCGGGTCGCCGATGCCTTGCTGGCTGCTGGTGATGCGGGGTGGCAGACGACGTGAAGCCGATCCTGGTGGCGGCCGCGGTCGCCCTCGTTGTCTCGATCCTGTTCACCCCCTACCTGATCCGGGTCTTCTCCAAGCAGGGCTTCGGCCAGGAGATCCGCGAAGAGGTGCAGAGCCAGCACGCCGCCAAGCGCGGCACCCCGACCATGGGCGGCGTGGCGATCCTGGTCGCCATGTGGTGCGGCTACCTGGCCACCCACCTGATCATGGGCGATCAGCCCACGGTCACCGGTCTGCTGGTGCTGGGCCTGACCACCGCGCTGGGCATCGTCGGGTTCCTGGACGACTTCATCAAGATCCGCAAGCAGCGCAACCTCGGGCTGAACAAGACCGCGAAGCTGGTCGGTCAGCTGGTGGCCTCCGTGCTGTTCGCGGTCCTGGCCATCCGGTTCCCGAACGAGCACGGCGTGACGCCGGCGTCCACCGAGCTGTCCTTCCTGCGCGACATCTCGGTGATCTCCTTCGGCGTGATCGGGTTCGTGATCTTCGCCTACGTGGCGATCAGCGGCTGGTCGAACGCGGTGAACTTCACCGACGGCATGGACGGCCTGGCCGGTGGTACCGCGGCGATGGTGCTGGCGACCTACGTGCTGGTCGCGTTCTGGCAGCTGCGCAACGACTGCTTCGCGCTGTCCGGTCCGGCGCCGGGCTGCTACACCGTGCGCGACCCGCTGGACATCGCGGTGGTCGCGGCCGCGGCGATGGCGGCCTGCGTCGGGTTCCTGTGGTGGAACGCCGCGCCCGCGAAGATCTTCATGGGCGACACCGGTTCGCTGGCGCTCGGCGGTCTGCTCGCCGGGCTGTCGATGGCCACCCGCACCGAGCTGTTGATGATCATCATCGGTGGCGTGTTCGTGGTCGAGGCGATGTCGGTGGTGCTGCAGATCGTGGTGTTCCGGACCACCCGGCGCCGGTTGTTCCGGATGGCCCCGTTCCACCACCACTTCGAGCTGGCGGGCTGGGCGGAGACCACGGTGATCATCCGCTTCTGGGTGCTCGCCGGGATCAGCTGCATGTTCGGCGTGGGCCTGTTCTACGCGGACTGGCTTTCCTCCGCGCTGCCGCGATGACGGTGCGGTCCGCGATTTCAATGGAAATCGGACATCCAATTTCCGTTGAAATCGCGGATTTCCGGTGTGTCGGGCGGCCGACACACCGGAGGTGTGGACAACTTCCGCGATTTCCATGGAAATTGCGGCCCCTGCGGGGTCGGGTCGCGGCGGACCGAGGAGATGGGGAGACGACGGCGTGGCAAGCCGGTTCCAGGGATTGAAGGTGCTGGTGGCCGGGGCCGGGGTGTCCGGTCGCTCGGCGGCTGAAGCGCTGCTCGCGGCGGGCGCAGCGGTGACCGTCACCGACGGTTCGGCCGATCGGCTCGCCGCCCTGGCCTCGTTGCAATCGCAGGGCGCGGAGCTGGTGCCCGGTCTGACCGAGCCGCCGGCCGGTACGGACCTCGTGGTCACCAGCCCCGGTTGGCGGCCGGACGCGCCGCTGCTGGTGGCCTCCGCCGCCGCGGGCGTCGAGGTGATGGGCGAGGTCGAGCTGGCCTGGCGCCTGGATCGGGAGAAGGAAACCCCGGCCACCTGGCTCGCGGTCACCGGCACCAACGGCAAGACCACCACGGTCAGCATGCTGGAGTCGGTGCTGCGCGCCGCCGGTGTCGACGTGGTGGCCTGCGGGAACGTGGGCCTGCCCGTGGTCGACGCGGTCCGCGCCGGGCACGAGGTGCTGGCCGTGGAGCTGTCCAGCTTCCAGCTGCACTGGTCTGAGTCGCTGGCGCCGCACGCCGCCGTCGTCCTCAACCTCGCCGCCGATCACCTCGACTGGCACGGCGACCTCGACGCCTACGGTGCGGCCAAGGCCAAGATCTACGCGGGCAACTCGGTTTCCATCGCCAACGCCGACGACGAGTGGTCGACCCGCCTGGTCGCCGCCGCGGACGGTCGGACGGTGTCCTTCACCCTCGGCGTCCCGCAGTCGGGGCAGCTCGGTGTCGAGGACGGCGAGCTGGTGGACCGGGCCTTCGACGACCGCGCGGTGCTCGCGTCGCTCGCAGACGTGCATCCGGCGGGCCCGCACAACGTCGCCAACGCGCTGGCCGCAGCATCGCTCGCGCGCGCTTACGGCGTGCAGCCGGAGGCGGTGGCCGACGGGTTGCGGGCATTCCAGCCCGGCGCCCACCGGTCGGTCCCGGTGGCTGAAGCCGCCGGTGTGTCCTATGTGGACGATTCGAAGGCGACGAATCCGCACGCGGCCGACGCGGCGCTGAGGGCGCACCCCAAGGTGGTGTGGATCGCCGGCGGCCTGCTCAAGGGCGCCGACGTGGACGAGCTCGTCGCGGCCAACGCCGACCGGCTCGCCGCCGCGGTGCTGATCGGCCGAGATCGCGAGCAGTTCGCCACCGCACTGGCCCGACACGCGCCGGATGTGCCCGTGCGCGAGGTGTCGGCGGGGGACGATGCGGGCATGCTGCAAGCTGTCCGGCTGGCCCACGCGTTCGCAAGTCCAGGTTCGGTGGTGCTGCTCGCTCCGGCCGCCGCGTCGATGGACATGTTCACCGACTACGCCCACCGCGGTCGCGTCTTCGCCGACGCGGTGCGCGAAGTCCTGGCCGACACACCGACGGCGCCCGCGCACGGCGGGTGATCTGCCGTGCCCACCGCCACCAAGACCGCGCGCAGCAACCCGAAGCGGACCGGTCTGACCGTCCTGTCCCCGCTGACCGCTTGGCTGACCCGGCCGCTGGCGTCGTTCCACCTGCTGCTCGCGGTCTTCGGCCTGCTGACGGTCTTCGGCCTGGTGATGGTGCTTTCGGCCTCCAGCGTCGACTCGTTCAACAAGGACGGTTCGTCCTACAGCGTCTTCAGCAAGCAGGTGATGTACTGCATCGCCGGGCTGGTGCTGTTCTACTTCGCGCTGCGGGTGCCGGTGAAGCTGATGCGCCGCCACAGCCTGATCCTGCTCACCATCTGCCTCGGACTGCTCGCGCTGGTGCTCACGCCGCTCGGCACTGAGCTCAACGGTGCGCGGAGCTGGTTCGTGGTGGCCGGTGTGTCGTTCCAGCCGGTGGAGTTCGCGAAGGTTGCCTTCGCGCTGTGGGGCGCGCACGTGCTGGTCACCAAGCGCGGCCTGATGAACCAGTACCGCCACCTGCTGGTGCCGGTGGTGCCCGCCGCGCTGCTGATGTTCACGCTGGTGATGCTGCAGCCCGACCTCGGTTCGACGATCACGCTGTTCGTGGTGCTGCTGGCGCTGCTGTGGTTCGCCGGTGCGCCGCTGAGGTTGTTCCTGGTGATGCTGCTGGGCGCGGTGACCGCTGGCGTGACGCTGTCGATGGTCGCCGACTACCGGATGGCGCGGATCACCGCGTTCCTGGACCCGATGGGCGACCCGTCTGGCCAGGGCTACCAGGCCCTGCAGGCGCTGTACGCGCTCGCCGACGGCGGGCTGTTCGGCCGCGGGCTGGGGCAGGGCTGGTCGAAGTGGCAGTACCTGCCCAACGTGCACAACGACTTCATCTTCGCGGTGATCGGCGAGGAGCTGGGCTTCGTCGGCTGCGCGATGGTGCTGGTGCTGTACGGCACCGTCGCCTACGTGGGCATGCGCATCGCGTCCCGCAACACCGACCCGTGGATCCGGCTGGTCGCGGCGACGCTGACCACCTTCGTGGTCTGCCAGGCGATCATCAACATCGGCTACGTGGTCGGCCTGCTGCCGACCACCGGGCTGCCGCTGCCGCTGATCTCCTCCGGTGGATCGTCGGTGGTCACCAGCATGCTGGTGTTCGGGTTGCTGGCGAACTTCGCCCGGAACGAGCCCGAGGCGATCGCCGCGCTACGGTCTTTGGGACCGGGCCGCGTCGGCAAGCTGCTGCGGCTGCCGACCCCGGCGCCGTACCGGCCGCCGGCCAAGCGGCGCCCGGCACGACCCACCCCACGAAGTCGCCCGGGTGCGAAGGGCTCCGGCGCGGCGGCAACACGCCGGGGAGGCGGGGACACCCGCGCGCGCGGTTCGCGCAGCGGCCCCGGATCCCGGGCGCAAACACGAGGAGGACACCGTTGAGCGGCGATCAGACGGTTCGCATCGACCAGGGCGCGCTCGGCGACCCCAGGGGTGCTGCCGCGGCGCGGCGCCCCCTGTCGGTCGTGGTCGCCGGTGGCGGCACCGCCGGGCACGTCGAGCCCGCGCTGGCGCTGGCCGACGCGGTGCGCCGGTTGCGGCCGGACGCCCGGGTGACGGCACTGGGCACCGAGCGCGGCCTGGAGAACAAGCTGGTTCCGGCACGCGGTTACCCGCTGGAGCTGATCCCGCCGGTGCCGATGCCGCGCAAGCCCAACGCCGACCTGCTGAAGCTGCCGCTGAAGGTGCGCGAGTCGGTGAAGCAGACCCGCGCGGTGCTCGACCGGGTCAACGCCGACGTGGTGGTCGGCTTCGGCGGTTACGTGTCGCTGCCCGCCTACCTCGCCGCTCGCGGCAGGGTGCCGATCGTGGTGCATGAGGCCAACGCGCGCGCGGGCCTGGCGAACAAGGTCGGTGCGAGGTTCGCCGAGCGCGTGCTGGCGGCGACCCCGGACAGCGGGTTGCCCGGCGCGCAGACCATCGGCATCCCGCTGCGCGAGTCCATCACCCGGCTCGACCGCTGGGCGCTGCGCGCGCAGGCCCGCCAGCACTTCGGGCTGCACCCGCACGCCCCGACGATCCTGGTCTTCGGCGGTTCTCAAGGCGCCCGCACGCTCAACACGGCGTTCTCCGGCGCGGCCGAGGCGCTGGGCAGGGCCGGGGTCGGCGTGCTGCACGCCCACGGCCCGAAGAACACCATCGCGGTGCAGCAGGTCCAGGGCGCGCCCGTCTACAACGCGGTGCCCTACCTGGAGCGGATGGACCTGGCCTACGCGGCGGCGGACCTGGTGGTGTGCCGGTCCGGTGCGATGACCGTCGCCGAGGTCTCCGCGCTCGGACTGCCCGCGGTGTTCGTGCCGCTGCCGCACGGCAACGGCGAGCAGGCGCTCAACGCGCAGCCGGTGGTGTCCAAGGGCGGTGCGCGGTTGGTGTCCGATGAGGACATGACCTCGCAGAAGGTGATCGACGAGGTCCTGCCGCTGGCGCTGGACCCGCAGCGGCTGCAGGAGATGAGCCGCGCGACCCTCGGCAGCGGACACCGGGAAGCCGACCACGTGTTGGCGCAGATCGTGCTGGAGGTGGCCGGACAGTGACCGCAACGTCAGACGTCGACGCCGTGCTGTCCCGGGTGCACCTGGTCGGCATCGGCGGGGCCGGGATGAGCGGCATCGCCCGCATCCTGCTCGCCCGCGGCCAGCAGGTGTCGGGTTCGGACGCCCGCGACTCGCGGACCGTGCTCGCGCTGCGCGCGCAGGGCGCGCACATCGGCATCGGGCACCGGGCGGAGAACCTGGACCAGTTCGACGCCGATCCGACGGCGATCGTGGTGTCCACCGCGATCCGCCCGGACAACCCCGAGCTGGTGGCCGCGCAGGAGCGCGGCATCACGGTGTTGCGCCGCGCCGAGGCGCTGGCCGCGCTGATGGCCGGGCACCGGGTGGCCTGCGTGGCGGGCACCCACGGCAAGACCTCGACCACGTCGATGCTGACCGTGGCGCTGCAGCACTGCCGGTTCGACCCGTCGTTCGCGATCGGCGGCGACCTCAACGAGTCCGGCGCGAACGCGCACCACGGCGACGGCAGCATCTTCGTCGCCGAAGCCGACGAGAGCGACGGCTCGTTCCTGGTGTTCGCCCCGTCGGTAGCGGTGGTGACCAACGTCGAGCCCGACCACCTGGACCACCACGGCACAGCCGAGGCCTACACGAAGGTCTTCGAGGACTTCGTGCAGCGCATCGACCCCGACGGCGTGCTGATCATCAGCGCCGACGACGCGGGTGCGGTGGAGCTGGCGGACCGCGCTGAAGCCGCCGGGGTCCGGGTGCGCCGCTACGGCAAGTCCGCGACCGGCGCCGACGACGCGCGGCTCATCGCCTACCGGGCCGTGAACGGTGCCGGGGTGGCGACCGTGGAACTCGGTGGCGAGCGCATCGACGTGCAGGTGTCGGTGCCGGGC
The DNA here is from genome assembly GCF_053593195.1 of Saccharopolyspora sp. NPDC002376. NCBI lineage: Bacteria > Bacillati > Actinomycetota > Actinomycetes > Pseudonocardiales > Pseudonocardiaceae > Saccharopolyspora > Saccharopolyspora sp. NPDC002376. Next base: position 20,513 of record NZ_JBSFBZ010000011.1, on the reverse strand, counting down.
GAGCACATGGCGGGCAACGCGATCGCTGCGGTGCTGGCCGGTCTGGAGCTCGGCGCGCCGCTGGGCGGACTGCTCGACGGGCTCGCCGCTTTCGGCGGCGTGCGGCGCCGCTTCGAGTTCCGCGGGCGGGCGCGCGGGATCCGCGTTTACGACGACTACGCGCACCACCCGACCGAGGTCGACGCCCAGCTGCGGGCGGCTCGCCCGGTGGCCGGGGACGGGCGACTGGTCGTGGTGTTCCAACCGCACCTGTTCTCCCGCACGGCGGCGTTCGCGGAGGAGTTCGCGAATGCGTTGGCGCTGGCCGACGAGGTGGTCGTGCTCGACGTCTACGGCGCGCGGGAGGACCCGCAGCCCGGCGTCACCGGCAAGCTGATCGCCGACCAGATCCCGCTGCCCGCCGAGAAGGTGCACTACCAGCCGTCCTTCACCAAGGTGACGCCGCTGGTGGCTGGCCTGGTGCGTTCCGGTGACCTGGTGCTGACCATGGGTGCCGGCGACGTGACCATGCTCGGCGCGGAGATCCTCGCGGAGATCGACCGCGGATCCGCCGAGGAGGACTGAGGGTGACTTCGACGCGCCGCCGCGCAATGGACCGGCCCGGGGTGCGTAGCACTCGCGGGCGACCGGTGCGCGGCGGCGTGTTGGCACCGTCGAAGTGGCGCCGCTGGGCGGTGCCGCTGGTGTTGGCCGTGGTGACCGTGCTGGCGCTGGTCCTGTACTTCACCCCGCTGCTGGGCGTGCGGTCGGTGGAGGTCGCCGGCAACACCTCGCTCGACCACGAAGAGGTCGTGCGGGCCGGGGGAATCGAGACCGGAACGCCGATGCTGCAGGTCGACGCGGGCGAGATCCGAGACCGCCTGCAGACCGTGCCGAAGGTCGCGGCAGCGGAGGTGACGCTGTCCTGGCCGTCGACGGTCCAGGTGCGGATCACCGAGCGGGTCGCTGCGGCGTTCCTGGTGGCGCGCAACGGAATTCAGCTGGTGGATGCGACCGGCATGCCGTTCCAGACGGTTCCGGAACCCCCTGCGGACCTCCCGGAGCTCAAGGTCCAGGAAGCCTCCCCGGCCGACCCGGCGACCAAGGCCGGAATGCTGGTGCTGACCTCGGTCCCGGAGCCGGTGCGAGGCGAGATCACCACGGTCGAGGCGGAGAACCCCAACGACATCCGCCTCTTGCTCAAGGGCGACCGCGAGATCGAGTGGGGTTCCAAGGACCAGTCGGAGAAGAAGGCGCAAATACTCCCCGCCCTCCTGACCCGCCCGGGCAGCGTCTACGACGTGACCACCCCAGCCCTGCCCACCGTGTCCTGACCCTCGTGAGTGCCAAAACCGCCTAGAACCGGTGCAAACACTCACGACCCCGGGCCGCTGGGGTGCGGCGGCATCAAGATCGTTTTTGTCGCGCTAACGTGTGACTGTGTTCAGGGTCAGCGGCGAGGCGCCGGAGTCCGTTTTCTCCATGCCGGCTCATCCGACCAGGCGGTTGCATCCGGTGCAGCCGTCCGCTCGTCGTGCCGTGCCTCCGGTGGACATGCAGGAAGCCGAGGAGTTCTTGCGGCTCTTCCACACCGAGAACCGGGACTCCGGTTCGCTGCAGCAGCGGCTGGACCGGGTTCGCTACGAGGTCGAGACCGTCGGCACCTACCGGCACACCGCGGAGGAGCTGACCTTCGGTGCGCGGGTGGCTTGGCGCAACAGCGCGCGGTGCATCGGGCGGTTGTACTGGCGGAGCCTGAAGGTGCGCGACCTGCGCGACGTGCGCACCGCCGCCGGGGTTGCCGGGCATTGCTTGGAGCACCTCCGGATGGCCACCAACAACGGCAAGATCCGGCCGGTGATCAGCGTTTTCCCGCCGGAGATGCCGCAGCGACCCGCGCCGCGGATCTGGAACGAACAGCTGGTCCGATACGCCGGTTACCAGCGCTCGGACGGTTCTGTGCTGGGTGATCCGAGGTATGCGCGGTTCACCGAGGCGATGACGGGCTTCGGTTGGCGGCCGCCGCGGCGCGGTGCCTTCGACGTGCTGCCGCTGGTCGTGGAGACCGCCGAGGAGGGGCCGCGCATGTTCGGGCTGCCCCCGGACTCGGTGCTGGAAGTGCCGATGAGCCACCCGGATTTGCCCTGGTTCGCCGAACTCGGGTTGCGCTGGCACGCGGTCCCGGTGATCAGCAACATGCGGTTGAGCATCGGTGGCGTTTCCTACCCGGCCGCGCCGTTTAATGGCTGGTACATGGGCACCGAGATCGGCGCGCGCAACTTCGCCGACACCGATCGCTACGACATGATCTCGGTGGTCGCCGAGCGGTTGGGGCTGGACATCTCGAGCGAGGACACCCTGTGGCGGGACCGCGCGCTGGTCGAGCTCAACCGCGCGGTGCTGCACTCCTACGGCAAGGCCGGGGTGACCATCACCGACCACCACACGGAGTCCCAGCGCTTCCTGACGCACCTGGCCAAGGAGGAGTCCGCGGGCCGCAAGTGCCCGGTGGACTGGAGCTGGATCGTGCCGCCGATGTCCGGTTCGCTGACACCGGTTTTCCACCGCTACTACGACGAATCCCACCAGCTGCCGAACTTCCACCTCGACGACGACGCCACGCGCCGGGCCGTCGACGGAGGTCCGCCGCGCTTCCGCGCTGGCTGACGGTCGTGAGTGCGTAGCAGTGCTCGAACACTGCTACGCACCCACGACCTGTTGTTCGGGTTGGTGAACGAGGGCATCGTGCAGTCGCCGACCAGGCTGGTGCCGTGCTCGGGGAGTTCGGCCAGGTTGGGTATCAGACCTGCGGCGATGGTCTGCTCGTGGTAGTCGGCCTCGCTGCCGTCGATGCACACGACCACCACCGGTGCGGCGGGCGCGCGGTAACTGCGGCCGTTGACTTCCAGCGCGTCCGAAGCAGCGTTCATCGATGTCTCCATGGGTGGGAAGTGGTTGCGACGGAAGGACTTTCGCGCCATGCGGAGGGGATTTCCGGTGGTGATTCCTTCTTGGCAGTGCGGCGAATCGCCGGGAACCTGCGTTGTTGCTATGGGGCCCATAACCGATCGTGCAAGCCGGTCGCGCGCCCGCGGGTGACCACGAATGGCGCATTGACCGGGACCGCGGGAGATCAATAGCCTCAGCAATCGTTTTCCGGAGGGGAGACTCGATGTGACTCGCCCGCGAGAGGGGATCAGCCGGCGGTCGTTCCTGGGCGGCGTCGGGGCCGCTGCGCTGGCCACTCCGGCACTGGTCGGGTGCGGTCCTACGCGCGATCCGAACGAGATCACCTTCTGGAACTTCTACGGGCCCGGCGGGCAGCAGAAGTCGCAGAGCGACTGGTTCGTGCAGCTGGCCGAGGAGTGGAACGCCACGCACGACATCAAGGTCCGGCTGCGCTACATCCCGACCAAGGACTACACCTCCGGTCCGACGCTGCAGACCTCGTTCAGCGCGGGTGCCGGACCGGACGTCTTCCTGCTCAGCCCCGGCGACTTCCTGCGCTACCACAACGGCGGCGCGCTGGCCGACCTCACGCCGCACCTGGAACCCGAGGTGCGCGCGGACTTCCTGCCCGAGGTCCTGCGAACCCGGCTGGTCGGCGACCGGGTCTACGGGCTGCCGATGGAGATCGAACCGCTCGCTCTCTACTACGGCGAAGCGGCGATGGAGCAGGCCGGACTCGCCGAGGGCGACCTGCCGCGCACCTGGGACCAGCTGATCTCCGTCGCCGAGCGGCTGACCACCCCGGACCGGTTCGGGCTGCTGCTGGAGACCAATCCCGGCTACTACCAGAACTTCACCTTCTACCAGGCGATGTGGATGACCGGGGGAGAGGTGTTCACCCCGGACCAGCGGCAAGCGGCGTTCAACAGCCAGGGCGTGCACGCAGCGCTGCAGTTCTGGCAGGACACCGTCACCGCCGGAGTCGCACCGCGCCGGGTGAAGGGTTCGGGCGGCAACGACTCGATCTCCAACATTGCCGACGGCTACTGCGCCATGCAGCAGCTCGGCGTCTGGGGCATCGCCGAGATCGCGGAGCAGGCCCCGGACTTCCGCTACGGCGTCGTCCCCATGCCCAGCCCGACCGGCGGCGGCTACACCACCGCGCTGGGCAGCTGGGCGATGGTGGCCAACGCCAAGAGCGCGAATCCGCAGGCCGCGGCCGAGTTCGTGGTGTGGGCGCTGGGATCCACCGATCCGGCGTGCATCGAGCGGATGCGCCGCTGGAACACCATCGCCAAGACCAACCTGCCGCCGCGCTACTCGGTCCAGCGCGCCGCGCAGCAGCACGGGGCCTTCGACCACGGCCCGATGCGGGTGTTCGCCGAGGACGTGATGGCGAAGGCCCGCCCGGAACCGCGCTACCCGCCGGAGATCTACCGGGCGATCTCCGACGCGGTGCAGTCCTGCCAGCTCGACGGAGGTGACCCGGTGGCCTCGGCGGAGACCGCGGCCGAGCAGATCGACACGTTCTTGTCCACCTACGACGGAGCGCCGATCAATTGAGTGACCGACGACGATCCGACGCCGCGGCGGCCTTCGCCTTCTTGGCCCCCGACGGCATCGGCCTGCTGCTGTTCATCATCATCCCGACGGCCCTCGCGCTGGTGGTGGGGCTGTTCAGCGTCGACGGCTTCGGCAACGTCGAATGGGCGGGGCTGGACAACTTCCGGCTGATGGCCGGGGACGGGCTGCTGTGGCGCAGCTTCGGCATCACCGCGCTGTACGCGGTGTTGTTCGTGCCGCTGGCGTTCTTCGCCGCGCTCGGGTTGGCGCTGCTGGTCAAGGACCACTTCCCCGGGGTGGGCGCGGTGCGCGCCGCGCTGTTCCTGCCGAACGCGGTGAGCCTGGTGGTGATCGGCCTGCTCTGGCAGTTCCTGCTCACCGACAAGACCGGCGCGCTGGCCCGGATGACCGGCCTGGACGGGGTGTCCTGGCTGGGCGATCCGAGCCTGGCGCTGCTCACTCTGGTGCTGATCAGCGTGTGGTTCCTGATGGGCTACCAGATGCTGATCTTCCTCGGCGGCCTGCAGGACATCCCGCGTGAGTACTACGACGCGGCCACTGTGGACGGTGGTGGTCCGTGGCAGCGGTTCCGGTGCGTGACCTGGCCGATGCTGCGCCCGACCAGCTTCTTCGTGCTGGTCACCTCGACGATCAACGCGGTCACCGGGATGCAGGTGTTCGACCTGGTCTTCGTCACCACCTCCGGCGGACCGGCCAATGCCACCACGACCGTCGTCTACTACGCCTACCAGCAGGCGTTCCAGTTCGGCCGGTTCGGGTACGCCGGGGCGATCTGCGCGCTGCTGGTGGTCGCGCTCGGTGCGGTCACCTCGGCGATGTTCGCCCTGACCAGGGGAGGTCGGTTCGATGCGTAGGGTTCGCGGGCGCGCGGTCGCGGCCTACCTGGTGGCGTTCCTGGTGGTCGCGCCGCTGCTGTGGTTCCTGCTCAGCGCGTTCCGGCCGGAGTCGGAGCTCTACGACCTGGGGTGGCCGGGCCAGCTCACGCTGGACAACGTGATCTACGTGCTGACCGAGGTGCCGTTCCTGCGCTACCTCGCCAACAGCGCGATCGTCGCGGTCACGGTCACGGTGATCGCCCTGTTCCTGCACTCGATGGCGGCTTACGCGCTGGCCCGGATGTCCTTCCGCGGTAGGGGATTCGCGTTCTCCTCGGTGGTGGCCACGCTGCTGATCTCGCTGCCGGTGATCCTGGTGCCGCTGTTCATCGTGGTGCGCGGACTGGGCATGGTCGACACCTACGCCGGACTGATCGTGCCGGGCCTGTTCAACGCCTTCGGCATCTTCCTGCTGCGCCAGTTCTACCTGGGCGTGCCGCGCGAACTGGAGGAGGCGGCGCACCTGGACGGCTGTGGCCACTGGCGGATCTACTGGCACGTGATCCTGCCGCTGAGCCGTCCGATGCTGGCCGCCCTGGCGGTGCTGTTCTTCCTGGCCAACTGGAACTCGTTCCTCTGGCCCCTGGCGGTGGCCCAGGACGAATCCCTGCGCGTGGTCCAGGTCGGAATCGCGTCCCTGCAAGGCCAATACGCGTCCAAGCAGCACTACGTGATCGCAGCCGCAGTCCTCGCGGCCCTGCCCACGGTCCTGGTCTTCCTGCTCGGCCAGCGCTGGCTGGTGGCCTCCCTCAAGACCACCGGCCTCCGCTGACCAGATCAAGTCGACTCCGCTGCCCACACCAACCGTCCGTGAATGTGGGTGCCCCAGGTAAAGGCGCGTCCAGCATCCGCCGGTGACCGCAGGTTCATACGCAGGCCGCCGTCGATGCTGACGGCCTCGACGTGATCGTCGAAGGCCATGCCCCACGCGGCGATGCGCACGTCAACACGTTCGCCATATTTCTGCAGCACCGCGAACAGCCGAGGTGCTGATTCCGTGACCATGTCTGCTGCGATTGCGTTGATCGCATCAAAGCAGGCGAGTAGCGACGCGCCGTCGCCCGCGACTCGGAATTTGCTTCCTGCGAGCGATCACGCGTGCTCGGTCTGCCACTTCGCGACCCGCCGCTCCACGAGGCCCACGACCAGGGCGGCGTCATGCACCGGAATCATCCGCTCACCTGCCGTGGTGGCCAGCACGATTGCGGGACCGGGCGGTGCGAGCAGGACGGTCCCGTCGGGCAGCGAGAGCCGCGGCTGCTGGGTCGGCAGCGTGATCGGCCGAGCTCCGCACAACTGCTGGAAGGGCACAGTCGCGTCGACCTGCGGGCCGCCGTTGGCGCGGTGCCGACGGGCCGTCCACGAGATTCGGTCCAGGTCGAGCACCAGACTGCTGCTGATCAGATCCGCCGCGTCGACCGCGGAACGCGTGGCGATGCGTAGTCGCACGGGCATCGAACCGAGCTCGGGAACCAGCGGCGTCATCATCGTGCGGTGGCCGCGGAACGCCAGCGCCACACTCGCCACGAACAGCACCGCGCCCACCACGAACAGCACACCGGCCAGCCAGCCGCCGGCGAGGCCGACCGACGGGATCAGTCCAACTAGGACAGTTGCGCCGCCGGCGAGGAACGCGATCCGGCCGGCGTTCGAGGGATCGGTGTTGCCCTTGCGCACCACCCAGCCGAGCTGGACGACACCCAGGATCAACGCGGCGGCTGCGGGGATCGCGGCCCAGACGGCGCCGCTGCTGAAACCGAGCGCGGCGCAGTTCGCGAACTGCAAGAACGGGACCACGCCCAGCGCGACGACCAGCAGCAAGCGCCCGCGCTGCCACCGCGCCGCCAACTGCGTTCCGGGAGGTGCGGTGGCTGACACGCACCGAACCCTTGCAGACGGGCTGCGGCGAATCAACGCGCGGTCGGCACCACGAAGTGCTGTCGGTGCGTCGGCGTAGCTTCGGCACAGGTGAGGAGGTGGCCGGGTGCGGGCGTCGCGGTTGGTCTCGTTGTTGTGCTTGCTCCAGGTGCGGGAATCGATGACCGGCCCGGAACTCGCCCGTGAGCTGGAGGTTTCCGAGCGCACCGTGGCCCGCGACGTGCTCGCGCTGGCCGAGGCAGGGGTGCCGGTCTACGCCGAGCGCGGCCGAGCCGGTGGGTACCGGCTGCTCGGCGGTTATCGCTCGAAGCTCACCGGGCTGCACCAGGCCGAAGCCGAAGCGCTGTTCCTGTCCGGGGTGCCCGCCGCGGCCGCCGAGATGGGACTGGGGGAGGAGGTCGTGGCGGCGCGGCGCAAGGCATCAGCCGCCCTCGCGCCACCGTTCCGCGATGCGCCGCAGCGCGTGGGCGAGCGCTTCCACCTCGACGCACCGCGCTGGTTCCGTGTGGCCGAAACACCGGAAGTGCTGCCCGAACTGAGCCGCGCGGTCTGGTCCGACCTCAAGGTCACGGCGTCCTACGCGCGCGGGAACGAGGTGGTGCGGCGCGAACTCGAACCGCACGGACTCGTGCTCAAAGCCGGTGTTTGGTACCTGATCGCCCGCCACGGCCAGCGCTTTCCGAGCTACCGAGTGGACCGCTTCCGCAGCGTCGAGGTGAGCGACGAGGCGTTCGCACGCGCCGAGGACTTCGACCTGGCGGCCTTCTGGGAGGAGAAGTCCGAGGAGTTCGCCCGCTCCCTGCTGCGCGAAACCATCGACATCCGGATCAGCCCGTCCGGCCTGCGAAAACTACCCGCGACCACCGATCGCTTGGGCGCCCGAGAAGCCGAAGCCGCAGCAGGCGAACCAGACGCCGACGGCTGGGTGACCACCCAGCTCCCAGTCGAATCCCTGGACATCGCATACGACCAACTCCTAGCCCTCGGCCCGGAGCTGGAAATCCTCGCCCCACCAGAGCTCCGCCACCGCTTCACCCAAGCCGCCCACCGTCTCACCGCTCTCTACGCCGATCCCGGTGAAGGGCACCTTTGAGCTTCCCACCCGTCGCCCGACCGCCACCCCTCGAGGAGGCGCTTTCGCGCCACGGTTCAACGGCTTGAAGGTGCCCCTCACTGGGGTTCTGATCAGCGGTAGTCGGCGGGGTTGCCCGGTTTTCCGGGCCACTCGACTTCCTGGATGTAGCGCCAGGCATCCGGTCGGGAGCCGTCGGTGTCGGTGAAGCCGTAGACCTTCGCCAGGTAACCGCTGGACAGCGACTGCGTGTTCCAGCGCGCCACGTCCGGATCCGATGCCAGCGCGACGACTGCGCGGCCGATGTAGGCCGGTGACTCGGCGATCGCGAAGCCCTCCGGAGCCGTGGTGGATTCCTGCCAGTTCTCCTCGGTGACGCCGAAGTGCTCCAGCATCATCTCCGAGCGCAACCAACCCGGCGTCAGCGAAACCGCCGTGCCGCCGAACTCCCGCAGCTCCTCGCCCTCCGCGCGCGCCAACCGGTGCATGGAAGTCTTCGCGATGTCGAAGAACGCGCCGCACTCGCTGCGGTAGTACTGCTCGTGGACCTCCGCGGTGCCGTCGGTGAGTTCCACGACCAGCCCGCCCGGCTGCTTGCTCAGAAGTGCCAGGGTGAAGTGCGCGGTGATCATGTGCGCCTCGATGCCGACCCGCAGCCGCTTCAGACCCTTGTCCAGGTCCTGCTCCCAGATCGGTTTGTTCCAGCCCATCAGGTGCTCGCCGCCGAGGTCGTTGACCAGGACGTCCAACCGCCCTTGCTCCGCCTCGATCCGCCGCACCAGATCCCGGACCTGCTCGGGATCGGTGTGGTCGACCTGGACCGCGATGCCGGTGCCGCCGGCCCGGGTCACCAGCTCGGCAGTGTCCTCAATGGTCTCCGGCCGGTCGTAGTCCGAGCGCTGCGCCCGCGTGCTGCGGCCGGTCCCGTACACCGTCGCACCGGCCGCCCCCAGTTCCACAGCGATGCCGCGCCCCGCGCCGCGGGTGGCCCCGGCGACCAGCGCGACCTTGCCGTGCAGTTGTCCTGCCATGCCTCGATTTCCTCCAGCTCCAGCGAATCGGTCGAGCTCCGACCGTGGCACCGAATCCGGACACCTCCGGTCTGGATTCCCGCGCGCGTCCGGGGATTTCGGCAGCCGCCCGCCGACCGCCGGAGTCAGCCGCGGCCGAATTCGGTGTGATCACTCCTGCCTGCCTCGACCGGGTGAGGCGGTGGGCAGGTACGGTGTCATTGGTGCTCGCGTCCGTGACGCGAGCACCAACAAGGGGAGGAACGAACTGGGCTCGCTGCGACTCCGCCGGCGGACCCGCTGGGCAACAACCGAACCGGTCGAGACGGGAAGCGACGAGGTGCGCGGCGCAACACACCTGGCACGGATCCCGGCGTGGCTGCTGGACGCAACGGCGTCGCCCCGCCTACGGTCCGGATCGGGCACGGGATCGGCCGCATCAGGCGAACCCTTGTCATGGCGACCAGGGAGACCGGAATCGGCGGCGACCGGCCAGCGACCATCCCGGCGGTCGACGCAGAGAGCACTCCAGCCACGATCAGGAAGGCGGATCCGATGACGCCCCCGCACAACTATCTCGCGGTGATCAAGGTCGTCGGCATCGGTGGCGGCGGCGTCAATGCCGTGAACCGCATGATCGAGGTCGGGCTCAAGGGCGTCGAGTTCATCGCGGTGAACACCGACGCGCAGGCCCTGCTGATGTCCGATGCCGACGTGAAGCTCGACATCGGTCGAGAGCTCACCCGCGGTCTGGGCGCGGGTGCCGCGCCGGAGGTCGGTCACAGGGCGGCCGAGGATCACGCAGAAGAGATCGAAGAGGTCCTCAAGGGCGCCGACATGGTGTTCGTGACCGCGGGCGAAGGCGGTGGCACCGGTACCGGTGGCGCGCCGGTCGTCGCTTCGATCGCGCGCAAGCTCGGCGCGCTGACCATCGGTGTGGTCACGCGACCGTTCACCTTCGAGGGCAAGCGCCGCGCGGCTCAGGCAGAGCAGGGCATCAAGGAGCTCCGCGAGTGCTGCGACACGCTGATCGTCATTCCGAACGACCGGCTGCTGCAGCTCGGCGACATCGGCGTGAGCCTGATGGACGCCTTCCGCTCCGCCGACGAGGTGCTGCTCTCCGGTGTCCAGGGCATCACCGACCTGATCACGACGCCCGGTCTGATCAACCTCGACTTCGCCGACGTCAAGAGCGTCATGTCCGGTGCGGGCAGCGCGCTGATGGGCATCGGTGCAGCCGCCGGTGAGGGCAGAGCCGTGCAGGCCGCGCAGAAGGCGATCAACTCGCCGCTGCTGGAAGCGTCCATGGAGGGCGCGCACGGCGTTCTGCTGGCCATAGCAGGTGGTTCCGACCTCGGTCTGTTCGAGATCAACGAGTCGGCATCGCTGGTCCAGGAGTCCGCGCACCCCGAGGCCAACATCATCTTCGGTACGGTCATCGACGACTCGCTCGGTGACGAGGTGCGGGTGACGGTGATCGCCGCGGGCTTCGACGCCGGCACGCCGACGCACAAGAAGCTCGAGCCGACCAAGGTCGGCGGCCGCACCGAGGACGCCGAACCGGTGGCGAGCACCGAGAAGTCGGTCCCGGCCCAGGTCGTCGAGACCCGGGTGGAGGCCACCCCGGCTCCCGCGCCGACCCCGGCTCAGCCGCCGGTCGCGGCCCCGGAGCCGCAGCAGGTCACCCAGCCCGCGCAGCCGGTCCAGCAGGCGGCCCAGCCCGCGCAGCCGGTCCAGCAGCCGGAGACCCCGGCGCAGGCCGAGCCGGAGCCGGTGCGCCAGCGTCCGGACATCGGCCAGCGGTCTGGGCTGTTCGGCAGCGACGGTTCCTCGACGGCCCAGCAGGGCATCTCGGTGCCGACGACGCGGGGCACGAGCGGCTTTCCGACGCACGGCGGCACCTCGACACGGTCCGGTGCTGGGCTGAACAACCGCGCCGTGCCGGTGAACGACGACAGCGACGACGACGTCGACATACCGCCGTTCATGCGCCGATGAGCGCACAGCTGATCAAGCCGAAACGCTAGGCCGGAGTGGACGCACCGTCCGATGCGGCGGCGCATGGGCGAGAATCGACACCGGGAGCACTCCGCTCCCGGTGTCGATTCATGTTTAGGGGAGGCTGAGCAGCAGTGCGGATCCGGCGCGTGATCACCACGCGGGAGGGCGGCAGTTCCAAGCCGCCGTTCGATTCGTTCAACCTCGGGGGTCGCGTCGGCGACGACCCGGCGGCGCTGGCCGCGAACCAGCGCAAGCTGGCCGACGGCATCGGCCTGCCCGAGGACCGCCTGGTGTGGATGGAGCAGATCCACGGCCGCACCGCGACCGTCGTCGACGGCCCGCAGTCCGAGCCGGTGGAGGCCACCGACGCGTTGGTGACCGCTGAGCCGAACCTGGCGCTCGCGGTGCTCACCGCGGACTGCGTGCCGGTGCTGCTCGGCGACTCGGAGACCGGTGTCGTTTCGGCGGTGCACGCCGGACGGGTCGGCGCGCGCGTGGGAGTAGTCGTGGCGGCCCTCAAGGCGATGCAGCAGGCGGGCGCCAAGCTCGACCGCATCGAGGCGCTGCTCGGACCTGCCGCCTGCGGTGAGTGCTACGAGGTGCCCGCCAACATGCAGGCCGACGTGGAGGAGCACCTGCCCGGCAGCGCGTGTAAGACCCGCAAGGGCACACCGGGGCTCGACCTGCGCGCCGGGCTCTGGGAGCAGCTGGCCGCCGCCGGCATCGCCAAGATCGGCGTGGATCCGCGCTGCACGATGGAGTCGCCGGAGCTGTACAGCCACCGCCGCGACAACGGGCGCACGGGGCGGTTCGCCGCGGTGATCTGGGCCGAGCCGGAGGACGCCGAGTGAGCGAGGAACTGCGTAGGCAGGAACTGGCTGAATCGCTGCTCGAGGTGCGTGACCGGGTCGACCGGGCGTGCCTCGCCGCTGGACGTCAGCCGGACGAGGTCGAGCTCCTGGCCGTGACGAAGACCTTCCCGGCCTCGGACGCGGCGCTGCTGGCCGATCTGGGGCTCACCGAGTTCGCGGAGAACCGCGAGCAGGAAGCGCGCGGCAAGGTCACCGAGTTCGACGAGCTGCGCCCGTCCGCGGCGGTGCGCTGGCACATGGTCGGCCAGTTGCAGCGGAACAAGGCGCGAGCCGTGGTCCGCTGGGCCGACGTGGTCGAGTCGGTGGACAGCGCGCGGCTGATCGAGGCCTTGAGCCGGGCGACCTCGAACGCCCTCGAAGCGGGTGATCGAACACACCCGTTGGACGTGTTTTTGCAGGTCAGCCTGGACGAGTCGGAGGGTCGCGGGGGTTGCCGACCCGACGAGGTCCCGGAGTTGGCAGATATGATCACACTGACGAGTGATCTTCGACTGCGCGGTGTGATGGCGGTCGCTCCCCTGGGTGGCGATCCCGATGTGGCCTTTGGCACACTTTCCAAGATCTCCGAGCGGTTGCGGGGAGATCACCCCGAAGCTGTCGAGGTGTCGGCGGGGATGTCCGGCGACCTGGAAAGTGCGGTTGCCCACGGCTCGACCCGGGTGCGTGTCGGAACCGCGTTGCTCGGCGGGCGGCAGTTAACCTCGCCGTAGCTGCAGGATCGGGGGGTCGGACGGCCGCCTCGTGCTCGGTGCTAGGAGTCGCAAGAGGAAGGGCATGCCGATGAGCGCTTTGCACAAGTTGAAGGCCTACTTCGGCATGGTTCCGGCCGACGAGGTCGACGAGTACGACGACGAGGTCGGCTATCGCGACCGGTACGCCGAGTCCGATCGCGACACCTACGACGGCCCCGTTGAGCGGGGCGGACGACGTCGTGTCGGCACCCGCGGCGGATACCAGTCGGAGCCCGATGCCGAGCCGGACTTCATCGAGGAGTTCCGGGACCCGGCGCCGCGTCCGCGTCGGCAGTGGTCGGCGGAGGCTCCGGCGCGCAGCTCGCTGCCCACCGGTCAGTCGCGGGAGAACGTCTCGCAGCTGCGGGCGGTCACCGACACCGGTTCCCTGTTCAACTTGAGCAAGATCACAACCCTGCATCCTCGCAGCTACAGCGAGGCCCGTACGATCGGCGAGCAATACCGGGACGGCACGCCGGTGATCATGAACCTGACCGAGATGGAGGAGGCCGACGCGAAGCGCCTGGTCGACTTCGCCGCTGGGTTGGCGTTCGCCCTCCGGGGCTCGATCGAGAAGGTCACCAACCGCGTGTTCTTGCTCTCACCGCCCAACGTGGACGTTGCGGCCGAGGACAAGAGGCGGCTCGCCGAGGGTGCCTTTTTCAACTACGGGTGAGTGGTGGCACAGTTGAAGCGTGAACCCGGTGCAGATCGTCCTGTTTTACGTTCTGTTCTTCTTCTGGCTCCTGCTCACGGCCCGTATTGTGATCGAACTCGTTCGAGTGTTCGCTCGCGATTGGCGGCCCGTTGGGGGGGTTGCAATCGCGTTGGAGAGCATCTACACAGTGACCGACCCACCCGTAAAGTTGGTGCGTCGGGTGATTCCGACGGTCCGGATCGGCGGCGTCGGACTGGACCTATCGATTATGGTGCTGCTGCTGGTCGTGTTCATACTGATGCGACTGGTGCAGCCCGGGTGACGGGGAACCCGGGCTACCCGCAGCCGAGGAGTGCGTGAGGTGATCTTGTGGGCTTGACCCCCGCCGACGTGCATAACGTCGCGTTCAGCAAACCTCCGATCGGTAAGCGGGGCTACAACGAGGACGAGGTGGATGCATTCCTCGACCTGGTTGAAGCCGAGCTTGCCCGGCTGGTGGAGGAGAACAACGATCTGCGCAGCCAGGTCGAGCAGCTGGAGTCCCAGCTGCAGACCGCGCAGGTCGACTTGGAGGACGCCCGCACCCAGGCGGCATCCGCTTCCTCGACCCCGGCCCCACCGACGGAGGAACCGCGCCGGCTCACCCCGGTTCCGGCGCCGTCCGCTGCCGAGCAGACCTCGCCCGGCGGTGACCATCACGTGCAGGCCGCCAAGGTGCTGGGCCTGGCGCAGGAGATGGCCGACCGGCTGACCGGTGAGGCCAAGGCCGAGGCCGACGGCATGCTGGCCGAAGCGCGGACGAAGTCCGAGCAGCTGCTCTCGGAAGCGCGCTCGAAGTCCGACAGCATGGTCAACGAGTCCCGGACCCGTGCCGAGACGATGCTCAACGACGCCCGGACCCGGGCCGAGACGTTGGAGCGGCAGGCCCGCGAGAAGGCCGCCAACCTGGAGCGCGACGCGCAGCGCAAGCACGCCGAGGTGATGGGCAACATCACGTCGGAGAAGAACGCCCTCGAGAAGAAGATCGAAACCCTGCGCACGTTCGAGCGCGAGTACCGCACTCGACTGCAGACGTACCTGGAGTCGCAGCTTCGCGAACTGCAGGACCGGGGTTCGGCCGCGCCGGCCGAGAGCGGCAGCAGCCGCTCGGGTCAGCAGGCCAGCTACAGCTTCGGCGCACGTGCCGCCGAGGCTGGCTGACGGAACTGTCCGCATCAGCGGCGACGGGTGGAGTGCCCGTCGCCGCTGGTGTGCGTCCGGGGCCGTGTCGCGAGAGGTGTGAGGTCGCGTGCTGTTGGTCGTGCTGCTGCTGGTCCTGCTGGCCGCTGGTGTGCTGGTCGGCGCCGTCGTCGGCGGCGAGGCCGAGCTGGCGTGGCTGTCGGCGCTGGCCAGCGCGGTCGCGGTCGGTCTGCTGGCGGCGGACCGGGTGCGGCGGCGCCGGGCGGCGAAGCAGGAGACGGCCGAACCGCCGTTCGCCGACGTCGGCGAGGAGCCGGCGGAGGAGCGCAGCAACGCCTCCGAGGTCGCGCGACCGGACGCTAAGGTCCTGGTGATCGACGAACGGCCGCGCTACCACGTCCGCACCTGCGAGTGGATCGGTTCCCGCAAGACGATCGAGCTGACCTTGCGCGAGGCGCGAGAACTGGGCTTCACGCCCTGCGCCCTCTGCGCCCCCAACGCCACGATCGCCGCCGAGGTCCGCCGCTAGTAACCGGGCGGATGTCGGACCGGTGAAAACCGGTGGCGGGGGACCGGTACGCTGGAACGACCAGGCGATGATCCGGCCATCACCGGGGAGCCTCCGGAAGAACGGGTGCCCGTGGCACCTCAGTAGAACCGGACGGGTCCAGCCCGTCACAGCTGGCAACGAGTGGTCGTCGACGTTCGTCGGCGGCAAGCGGGGTGGTACCGCGGATCTCGTGCGGAGCATGCGCACGAGGTGTCGTCCCCGTGTGGGCACCGAGTCATCGGTGACCGTGCGGCGGCAACGACACACACCGCGAGGAGCGCATCCGCGATGTCATATCCCAAGGTTCAGTTCGGCGACGCCGGTGAGCGCGGCGTGGCTGCCCAGCCCGCGTTCCCGGACATCGAGCGCCAGGTGCTGGATTTCTGGGCGAGCGACGACACCTTCCGGGCCTCGGTCGAGGCCCGAGAGGCCGGGACCAACGGTGCCAACGAGTTCGTCTTCTACGACGGCCCGCCGTTCGCCAACGGCCTGCCGCACTACGGGCACCTGCTGACCGGCTACGTCAAGGACGTGGTGCCGCGCTACCAGACGATGCGCGGTCGCCGGGTCGAGCGCCGGTTCGGCTGGGACTGCCACGGTCTGCCCGCCGAGGTGGAGGCGGAGAAGCAGCTCGGCATCACCTCGAAGTCCGAGATCGAGACGATGGGCGTGGCCGAGTTCAACGACGCCTGCCGCACCTCGGTGCTTCGCTACACCGAGGAATGGGAGAACTACGTCACCCGGCAGGCGCGGTGGGTGGACTTCTCCAACGACTACAAGACACTCGACCTGGACTACATGGAAAGCGTCATGTGGGCCTTCAAGACCCTGTGGGACAAGGGTCTGGTCTACGAGGGCTTCCGGGTGCTCTGGTACTGCTGGCGCTGCGAGACGCCGCTGGCCAACACCGAAACCAAGATGGACGACGTCTACCGCCAGCGGCAGGACCCGGCGGTGACGATCGGCCTGCGCCTCAACGCTCCGGGCAAGGCCTACGACGGCGCGCTGGCCCTGGCATGGACGACCACGCCGTGGACCCTGCCGTCCAACCTCGCCGCCGCGGTGCACCCCGAGGTCGACTACGTGCTCGTCGCGCCGGCCAACAGCTCGGAGCGGTACGTGCTGGCCGAGGCTCGGCTGAGCGCCTACGCGCGGGAGCTCGGCGAGGACGTCGCCGAGCACGTCGTGGAGCGGTTCAAGGGCAGCGAACTGCTGGGCACGAAGTACCAGCCGCCGTTCGACTTCTTCGTCGGCCGCGAGAACGCCCACCAGGTGCTCGCCGCCGACTACGTGACCACCGAGGACGGCACCGGGCTGGTGCACATCGCGCCGGCCTTCGGTGAGGATGACAAGGTCGTCACCGACGCCGCGGGCATCGAGCCGGTGGTTCCGGTCGACGCGCACGGCAAGTTCACCGCCGAGGTGCCGCCGTACGAGGGTCTGCAGGTCTTCGAGGCCAACAAGCAGATCGCCCGCGACCTCAAGGACAAGGGTCTGCTGCTGCGGCACGAGACCTACGACCACCCGTACCCGCACTGCTGGCGCTGCGACAACGCGCTGATCCAGCGGGCGGTGTCGTCCTGGTTCGTGGCGGTCAGCAAGTTCAAGGACCGGATGGTCGAGCTCAACAAGCAGATCAACTGGGTGCCGGAGCACATCCGGGACGGCCAGTTCGGCAAGTGGCTGGAGAACGCCCGCGACTGGAACATCTCGCGCAACCGGTACTGGGGTTCGCCGATCCCGGTGTGGGTCTCCGACGACCCGAACTACCCGCGCACCGACGTCTACGGCTCGCTGGACGAGCTGGAGCGCGACTTCGGCGTGCGGCCGGAGGACCTGCACCGCCCGCAGATCGACGAACTGACCCGGCCCAACCCGGACGACCCGACCGGCAAGTCGACCATGCGCCGGGTGCCGGAGGTGCTGGACTGCTGGTTCGAGTCCGGCTCGATGCCGTTCGCGCAGGTGCACTACCCGTTCGAGAACTCCGAGTGGTTCGAGCACCACTACCCGGGCGACTTCATCGTCGAGTACAACGGGCAGACCCGCGGCTGGTTCTACCTGCTGCACGTGCTGGCGACGGCGCTGTTCGACCGCCCGGCGTTCACCAACGTGGTGGCCCACGGCATCGTGCTGGGCGACGACAAGCAGAAGATGTCGAAGTCCAAGCGCAACTACCCGGACGTCAACGAGGTCTTCGACCGCGACGGCTCGGACGCGATGCGCTGGTTCCTGATGGCCAGCCCGATCCTGCGCGGAGGCGACCTGGTGGTCACCGAGCAGGGCATCCGGGACGCGGTGCGCCAGGCGGTGCTGCCGCTGTGGAACTCCTGGTACTTCCTGGCGCTGTACGCCAACGCCGAGGGCGTCACCGGCGAGTCCAGGGTGGACAGTCAGCACGTGCTGGACCGCTACGTCCTGGCCAAGACCCACGAGCTGGTCGGTGACGTGCAGGCCGCGATGGACTCCCTCGACCTGGCCGGTGCGTGCAACACCGTCCGGGACTTCCTGGAGGTCCTGACCAACTGGTACGTGCGGCGTTCCCGCGACCGCTTCTGGGCCGGTGACCGCGACGCCATCGACACCCTGCACACCGTGCTGGAGGTGACCAGCCGGGTGGTGGCGCCGATGCTGCCGCTGACCGCGGAGGCGGTGTGGCGCGGGCTGACCGGTGGGCGCTCGGTGCACCTGGCCGACTGGCCGCTGGTCGACGAGCTGCCCGCGGACGCGGCGCTGGTCACCGCGATGGACCAGGTCCGCCAGGTGTGCTCCTCGGCGTCGGCGCTGCGCAAGGCCAACAGGCTGCGCGTGCGGCTGCCGCTGGCCAAGCTCGTGGTCGCCACGGAGCAGGCGGAGGCCCTGCGTCCGTTCGCCGACCTGATCCGCGACGAGATCAACGTCAAGGAGCTGGAGCTGACCACCGACGTGGCCGCGCACGGCCACTTCGAGATCGCGGTGAACGCGCGGGCGGCCGGTCCGCGCTTGGGCCGCGAGGTGCAGAAGGTCATCAAGGCGGTCAAGGCCGGCGAGTGGAGCCGCACCCCTGGCGGCGCGGTCGTCGCGGCCGGGATCGAGCTGCAGGACAACGAGTTCAGCGAGCAGCTGGTGTCCACCGACTCCGGCGCGGCTTCGGCGCTGCCCGCGGGCCTGGGCCTGGTCGTGCTGGACACCGAGGTGACCCCGGAACTGGCCGCCGAGGGCGTGGCCCGCGACGCGGTCCGCGTCGT
Organism: Saccharopolyspora sp. NPDC002376; assembly: GCF_053593195.1. Lineage (NCBI taxonomy): Bacteria > Bacillati > Actinomycetota > Actinomycetes > Pseudonocardiales > Pseudonocardiaceae > Saccharopolyspora > Saccharopolyspora sp. NPDC002376. Next base: position 1,948 of record NZ_JBSFBZ010000011.1, on the reverse strand, counting down.
CCAGCAGGCTCGCAAGGACGCCGACTTCGAGGTCTCCGACCGGATCATGGTGACCGTTTCGGCGCCGGAGGAGGTGCTGTCGGCGGTGGCGGCGCACCGCGAGTTCATCGCGGCCGAGACCCTCGCCAACGCGGTCGAGTCCGGTGACGTGGCCGACGGCTTCACCGGCGCGGTCGGCGACGGGACCGAGATCAAGGTGTCCGTCACCCGCGCCTGACCTGCAGTGTTCGGGTGGCGCCGGTTCGTCCGGTGCCACCCGGACCCCGCGGGCGGTGTGACGCAGAACGCTCCCACGTCTCGGGAACGGGTGTTGCCCGCTGTGCGGGCTTTTCCTATGGTGCTGTTTCGAAGGTCATGAGTGCCAGCGCGTAGCCCCGGCTTGCTGGCCGGCAACCCTCCAACCGCGGTGGGGTGCCCCGGGTGAGGACCTGGCCGGTCGCGCAGGGCGATCCGGCAAGCGCGGACCCCTCCTGGGAGGGTCCGATGAGGCCCTTGGAGGGCGTCATGACGTCTGCCGCTGTCCGAATCCCGAAGCAATCCACTGTGGACAGCCGCGTGCCCGCGGTCGTGGGAAACGAGCTGAGCGTTCCGCTGGTCACCGGGGAGTGCATCGGTTATGCCAACCTCGATCACGGCGCCAGCGCACCTTGTCTGAACAGCGTCCGGGCCGCCGTTGACCAGCTGCTTCCGTGGTACGCCAGCGTGCACCGTGGGGCCGGCTTCGCCTCGCAGGTGTGCACCAGGGTCTACGAAGGGGCGCGGGACGTCCTGCGGGACTTCGTCGGGGCCCGCCGCGCCGACTCGGTGATCTTCACCCGCAACACCACCGACGCGTTGAACCTGCTGGCAGGAGCCTTGCCGCGCGGTACCTCCGTCGTCGTCTTCGACACCGAGCACCACGCCGCGCTGCTGCCCTGGACCGGTCCGCGGGTGCGGCGGATCGAGGCTCCCGCGACTCCGGCCGACGCAGTCGCCGCGCTGGACGCCGCGTTGGCGGAATGCCCGGAGGGGCCGCGGCTGGCGGTGATCACCGGGGCCTCGAACGTCACCGGTGAGCTGTGGCCGGTCGCCGAACTCGCCCGGGTGGCCCGTCGTCGAGGCGCGCGAACCGTGCTCGACGCCGCGCAGCTAGCCCCGCACCGCCCAGTGCGGATCGGTGAGCTCGACATCGACTACGTCGCGATCTCCGGTCACAAGCTGTACGCGCCGTTCGGTGCGGGCGCGCTGATCGGACGCGCGGACTGGCTCAACGCCGCGGATCCGTACCTGGCCGGTGGCGGCGCGACGCGGAAGGTGAACGAGCGCGCGGTCAGCTGGAACACCGGCGAGGAGCGGCACGAGGCCGGCTCGCCGAACACCGTCGGCGTGCATGCGCTGGCCAAGGCCTGCGAGACGATCTCGGCGGAATGGGTCAACGTCGTCGAGCACGAGGAGGCGCTGCTGCGCCGGTTGCGCGCTGGGCTGAGCGAGGTGCCGGGACTGCGCGAGCTGTGCCTGTTCGATGCCGACCACGAGCGCGTCGGCGTCGTGAGCTTCACCATCGACGGCCAGGACCCGGGATTGCTCGCCGCTGCGCTGTCGGCCGAGCACGGCATCGGCGTCCGCGACGGCCTGTTCTGCGCCCACCTGGCGACTAAACGACTTCTGTCGCGAGCGGGCTCGGACGCGGACCGCGCAGTGCGTGTGAGCATCGGCCTGGGCACCACGGCTGAACACGTCGACCGCCTGGTGGACGCCGTGCACGAGCTCGTCGCCGAAGGCCCGACCTGGCGCTACGAGCAGGTCGACGGCCGCTGGACTCCGGCCGACGACCCGCGCCCCCTCCCGGACTTCCTCCCCTGACGCGATTTCATTGAGGTGATCTCAGTGGAATGGGGAGGGCTGGGGGCCTGAAGGCGATGTGGGCGTGGGGTCCTGGTAGAAGAAGGTCTCACCACAAGATCATTCT